>CAISRK010000491.1 GCA_903887815.1 uncultured Bacteroidales bacterium
ATTGCCGCGAAAAACAGGAATGGAATGATAATACCCGCCGAAAAGGTTTTTGAACTGATGAATGACTATGGAAGACGTAAAGAACCCTTTCTTTTCGGCTTTGACTTTAATGTTGAAAATGGCTTTTTCTTTGAACCCGTTCAGGCAAGGAAATCGGGGGTATATTTCAATATAAACGGCTCCGGTAGCCCAACTCATCATGAATACGCTTCATCGCCAGTGAGGCTGGTTAAAATGCCTGTTGAACAGGATGAATATTTACTTTCGTTCAGGATTGTCCATGCAAACCTTCTTGCAGGGAACTCCTACCTGGTAAACCTCACTTTCCCGACCAGAATAGAAATCTCACTTACTCTTCCCGAAATATATTCCAGGAGCAATGCACGATACCGCTTGCTTTTCGGTGATACGTTTGTTGTTTTTTCACCTGAGATTTTTGTTCAGATTGAAAACGGCCGGATAAGTTCATTTCCGATGAAAGGTACTATTGATGCAGCTTTACCGGATGCGAAAAAAAAGATACTGGCTGATCCGAAAGAAAAGGCCGAACACAACACCATAGTCGACCTGATCCGTAACGACCTGAGTATGGTTGCCAGCCAGGTAAGGGTTGACCGGTTCAGGTATATCGAAAAAATCGATACTCATGAAAAGTCCCTGCTCCAGGTGAGTTCCGAGATTTCAGGGCAGTTGGAAGGAGATTACATGGCCAACCTGGGTAATATTTTCCGGAAACTGCTACCCGCCGGATCCATTTCGGGCGCTCCCAAGAAAAAAACACTGCAGATCATCAACGAAGCCGAAACTTACAATCGGGGATTTTATACCGGAGTTTTCGGGTATTTTAATGGTACAAAACTCGACTCAGGAGTGATGATACGGTTTATCAGGAAAGAAAACGGCAACCTGGTATTTTGCAGCGGCGGAGGCATCACAGTCAACAGCAACCCCGAAATGGAACACCAAGAACTAACCGACAAAGTGTATGTCCCAATTATTTGAAACCATACGATTAGTTGATGGCATACCTCAGAACATGCGCTTCCATGCCATCCGGTTTGCAGCCAGCTGGAAAGAGCATTTCGGAATTGCAGGATGCCCGGTCCTGGAAAAAGCAATACAGGTTCCAGCTGAATACAGCAAAGGCGTAGCCCGTTGCAGGGTGGAATATGGAGAACAGATTGAAGAGATAACATTCAGTCCCTATTTCCCGAAGGTGATCAGGTCGCTGAAACTTATTGCTGACGACACAATTGAGTACAACTTTAAATACACCGACCGAAAAAGCCTGAATTTACTTCTTGAAAAACGGCAGTTTAGCGATGAAATATTGATTGTAAAGGATGGATATATTACCGACACCAGTTATTCGAATATTGTTTTCCTTGAAGGCGAGAACTGGGTAACCCCGCAACGGCCTTTGCTCCGGGGAACCATGCGCGAATACCTTCTCAGCCAACACATAATCACAGAAAAAGCAATACAGGTAACTGACCTTGTATATTTCAGCAAAGCGCGATTAATCAATGCCATGTTGCCCTTTGGATCAGGAACCGACATCCCTGTGGAAGCCATCAGCCATTTTTGAGTTGGTGCGGATACAAAAAGAAAAACCGCCTCGGCATGAAGCGGTTTCAATTCCTTTTGCAGTTTATTGAGATCAGAATGCAGATGCAATCTGGTGAGCAAGCAATTTCATTTCTTCAGCCGGGAAACTAAGTTTAGGCCTGCTGAAATTAATATCATCCATCGTATTGAGAGGAACCAGGTGAATATGTGCATGTGGAACCTCAAGCCCAACAACTGCAACTCCAACTTTGATACAAGGAACTACTTTTTTGATTGCTTTTGCAACTTTCATTGCAAACAGCCAGAGATCCATGTACATTTCTTCATCCATATCGAACAGGTAATCCACTTCCATTTTCGGAATAACAAGTGTGTGGCCTTTAGCAAGGGGATTAATATCGAGGAATGCGAAAAACCTTTCGTCTTCAGCAATTTTAAGCGATGGGATTTCACCGGATGCAATGCGAGCGAATATTCCTGCCATACAAAATTATTTTACAGCTATTTCAACTATTTCAACAGTGATTGATCCTGCAGGTATTATAATATCAACCTTATCGCCCTTTGATTTACCCAGGAGTCCTTTGGCTATAGGCGACGAGACCGAAATTTTACCCGCTTTAAGATCGGCTTCATTTTCAGGAACCAACGTATAGGTCATTTCAGCATTATTTTTGAGATTCCTGATTTTGACTGTCGACAGAATCTGGACTTTCGATCCATCCATTTTTGATTCATCAATCAATCGTGCACTGCGTATCATATCCTGGATTTTCGAGATTCGCATCTCAAGCATTCCCTGGGCATTTTTTGCAGCATCGTATTCCGCATTTTCCGAAAGGTCGCCCTTGTCGCGTGCTTCGGCTATCTGCTGGGAAATAAGCGGCCGTTCGATGTGCACAAGGTGTTCCAGTTCTGTCTTGAGTTTTTCGAATCCTTCTTTCGTATAATATGTTACCTGGGTCATAATGGTAGCAATTTATTTTTAATTAATAAGAAGAAAAGACCCTTTATTATAAAAAGGGTCCTTTCATATAATGTTTAAGTAGTTTAGCAGATAGACCTGCTGGCAGTATTTAGAAGCTCAACCTCACAGCCATGGCATGGCAGCCTTTGAAAGGATTGGTTGCACGATAAGAATAATCGATTGAGAACGATGAATTCCTCTCTTTATTAAGCGGGACCTGAACTGTAAGTCCTGCACTAGGGCCGGTAAAAACTGTGGTACGCTCGTTGGTTGTAATACCATTTTCGTAGGTATAACCACCGCGTAGCATAAGATAGTTTTTCAGATTATATTCTCCCCCGATAACATACTGGTCGTTGTTGAAAGCATTCGAAATGAATGCTGCAGCCAGTGTGAACGTATGCACATCGTTGAATAAAAACGCATAGGATCCGCCAATATTCAGTTGCGATGGCAATTCGAAGTCGGCCGAACGCTGTTCAACTGTGAACTGGCTTTCCTGGCCAGGAAGGAAACTGCGGATGGATAAACCATCACCTTTAAATTTCATGGTCGGACCAACATTCTTCAGGGATATCCCGAAGTGTATGTTTTCTTTTTCACCAGTAATATACTGAATACCAGCATCGATGGCTACGCCTTGGGCTCCAACATCGCTTATGGATTCGGAAATAATCTTGAAATTAAATCCACCGTAAATTGAATTGGAAAAAGCTTTTGCATAGGCAATATTGATATTCAGGAAAGTGGGTGAAAACGAACCTATTCCACCTTCGGGTAAATCGACAGTGGTTATTGGCAAATCGCCAAAACTCATTGCCATAACCGAAACACCGAGTACGCTTGATTCTCCGACTTTCTGGGCGAAACCAAAATTATTAATTCCGATTTCGGAGCCTTTGAGCCATTGAGTATTGCTGAATACCAACTCAGTTTTCTTTGTGAAAGCCAGGCCTGCAACATTTGAATATAGACTTTCGAGGCCGAAGCAATTTGCAATATTCACTCCACCCCAGCCTGCGCTGCGTGCCCACGGATTTATCAGGAGTTCGGACGCTCCTGCCTGTCCTGACCGGTCTTTGTTTCCGGCAAAAGTAACCTGTGGTAGTACCAATACTGCTGTCAGGAGCACCGTTATTATTGACTTATAAATATTTTTCATTTGTAGAGTCAGTTTAATGTGATTAATTTGCTTATTACTCCTGATGATTAAAATGCATTGAGGTCGACCGGACGAAGTGATCCAAACCATTTAATTATTTTTTCTCCCTGGTCGCTCTTCACATGGATTATATAAACACCACCTGAAATAGGTATACCGGCAAAATTCTTGAGATCCCAGTCAACCGATGTTTTGGTTTCGTCCTTATTGTATTGCCTTATAATATTTCCGTTTGTTGAATAAATGGTAATAGTACATTTCTGAGGCAGGTTCACAATTTTAACGCGGTTATCAAGCTGATTCGTTTCGTACCGTGAATAGGCGTAATAAGGGTTCGGAACTACATTAATCTGATCAAGGTCCGTTCCTGCTTTAGCTATATTATTGGTATCTGTAGCAACACCCTTTGTATCGAAGGTATACATAGGCCAATAATTATTTGTATTCTGTGCGCCACCGGTCAATGGAGTTCCGAAGTACCTGCTATAAGGCTTCATTATCCTGAGTTGGATTTTCACCTCATTATCAAGCCATGGAACATCACTGTAAGCTGAACCAAACGGGATAGCTGTCCAGATACAATTCGAGAACTGTATACCTTTCATAAAGTATCTGTTGTTGGTAGGTACATAGGTTTGATTCATCAGTTTAACAAAATGTGCACATCCGTCGTAAGCTGGATTGTCGTAATAATCGGCACCCAATGCAGGAGGATTCATATGCATATCGGCATATGATTTTTTATTCACGGTATGAGCCATAATGTAAATATAATGGCGTCCACCCATAACGATGTTGTTCCTGTTCATTGGCAGATCGGGAATACTAACCCTGTTTGAAGGATTAAATTTCATATCGCGGCCATTATCAGCAACCTGGCGTGAATCCTCACCGAAAATAATATTCAGCCTTTCGCCGGTTTCAACATTAATTGCATAACCAGGGAACCATCCCATTCCATAAGGAGCAATGAACTCCGAATTTTTAGCCGGGTCGGTACTGGAAACTAACGTATCACCATCCTGGTTTACTGAGCGTGCTTTCCTGAGGTCGTGTCTTTTTGCTTTTCCTTCGGAGAAGTTTGAATTCGACGAAAGTTCCAGCACAGCTGAACGTGTCCATTTGGTACGGTCCTTTGTAAGCACAACATCAATACTGGCGTTGTCGATCATCATATTGTAACGTTGGGAGGCGTCGTTGGCCGGAGCATCCCTGTTAGCTACTCCAAAGATTGAATCAGCAGGTAAATTGGCGGCCTGGGCAAAAATGTAAGGGGTCCAGGTACCATTGGTATATGTTGCAAAACCGCCAGTTTTAGGTTTGGCGAAGGTGATTCTGCCTGACTGGCTGTAGCATGTCCCATCGAGAACAGTTTCATAAATACCTTCGGGATCAAAAAGTTTGGTTACATTCTGCCAGTCGGTAGCGTTAACACCCGCCTTAATCCAGTCCAGCTGACCGATTCCGTCAATATCGGGAAGGAAATTAAGCCACTTTCTTGATGAATCCTGGAAAGTCATACTTGCACCAATCAGGCCATTGTTTTTAGCATAAACTCCATAAACCGGAGTGTAATGACCCGGTACGCCACCTGATGTAGGCACCCATGCCCTGTCAACTACATAAGGTCCCGGAAGAAACTGTTGTTCGATACTTACAGAGAAGCCAAGGTCAAGGAAGAGCTGTTCGTTTAAAACATCGATAGTAGTATCCGAAACATAGACTTTATTTGTTTTGTTATCCCAAAGCGACCATTTTGAAGCCAGAATGGTGGTATCTATATTCTGTAACGGGACCCGCACATAATACATCGAATCAAATTTTACCGAATAGCTTCCCTCGCTTATATTCAATGGATCTATTACCCTGACATCAATCGGGCCATGGCTCTTTTTGTACTTCAGGTTATATGCTATTGGATAAGTAGCACTACCAGGAAGGTTTGTAGTAGCATCAGCCATAGGCTTTGAGAGAATTTCGTTTACTGACTCATCGGCTAATTCGAGGAATTGACCTCCGTTGCCCTGGCCTGCATTACGGGTAACAATTACACCGTCGCCATATTCACTGTTCGATGAAACCAAACCAACAGGTAAATGCGGTATTGCAGTGTAGGTTTTAATGTTACTACGTCCGGCCAGGTATGGGAGTTTCTGCCCGTCAATTGTTGTTGGATCAACCTGTACATAGGATTTGAAATTATTCTGAGCATAAGCAATAGCCAGGTAGTAATACTGCTTGTGGTTAACAAGTGCATTACCCGAAAATGCGTCTCTCTTCATCTTAACCGAATGGATGATTCCATTATTGAGCGGAAACCCGTCGAGGTTACCAACTTCTTCAACAGGAACACTGCCTCCGAGGTTCTGGTTATAATAGAAGTTTACCATCTTCCCAACGTCGTTTTTTACATCACACTGGAAAACAAGGCGGGCAAGTTCAGGTTTTTTCAGATCGGCAACCGAAACAGTAGCATCCTTAAGCTGGTAAATCTGGTATCCTTCGAAATGATACAGGGTATCAAATGTCAGGCCTTCAGGAGCCTGTATACGAGGATCATATTCTACATATTTCTCCTGGAAGTTATTACCTGCATCGTTAGTTTTACGGTTTGTAATATAAAGTATCAATTCCTTGTCCAATTCCCGAATAGTAAGGTCCGGGGCATTAGGACCTGAAATAACTTTAAAACAGTTATCGAACAACTGCTGGCATTTATCATCGACCTGTTTTAACAGCACGATTGATGCATCTGGTCCACCCGATTGAGCCTGGGCCCATGGAATACCTACAGTAATGTAATTGACTGCTCCTGGTTCAAGGATAAATGGACCCGCCGATTCCATAAAACGTCGGTCTCCTACAGGATTATTTTCAGTACGCTCTGACCAGTCTTTTTTCAGCTGTACTTTACCCTGAGTTCCCCAGTTGTAAATATCAGTAGTTCCCGGGAACATGAATTCGCATGAGTCGCCGTAAGCAGTATTTTCACCGTTTCCGCCATAACGCATACGGTCACCGTTTTTCCATCGTCCACGAAGGAAATTATAATAGTCGGCAGCCACTGAAGGGTCGGTAATATTATTGTTTGAACCGGTCCTTTCGTGGTAAACGAACCTGCGCATACCAAAACGTTCGTCGTCTTCAACTCCGTTTCCGAAATTGATACCATTCAATGCAGCTGAATTAATAACAGTATACATTGTATCACCAGGAGCAACTGCTTTACCAATTGTATCGCCATCCCATAAAACCAGTTGAGCTGCACCTGTAAATTTAAGGTCGAACGAGCCTTTCATGAACCAGGTTCCATCAGTAGTAATTGCAGGGTTATCGCCATTCGTCTTACTGCTTTTATCTGCATCAATGTAAGGTCCCTGGAAAAAGTCGACACCAACTGCCGGAGGCTGGTTGCCATAGGCAAATGACTGACCGTTACCGTCAACAGCTGTACCGTTGTAACAGTATCCCAAACCACGCATAACATCGCATCCTACATAATCGTCTTCCGAAAACCCAAGGTCGGCATCAACCCATTGGCTGAAATAGGTTTGAGTAAGCCGGTAAGTTGAACGGTTAATAATTTCATAACTGTAAAATGTCATGTTATTAATTTCGTCATTGGTAGAAAAACCGAAGGCCTGTGCCCTGATTTCCAAACCGATAGGCTCACCCCTGGTTTCGGTATGAATATTTCCTTTATCATTAAATACCCACCATAAAGTTGCATCGCCTTTCAACACCTGGTCAACAAGAATCCCGTTTCCTTCGGCTGTTGGAACCTTCGATCCGCAGAGCACATTCGAAATGTCGTAATACGGGTAGTCGCCATCATTTGCAGGGTCGTAAATACCGTTTGGTTGTGCCGGGCCGCTTCCATCGGGATCCATATCATAAAAAGGAGCAAGATAATAGCTTTGGTGTTTAGCAACATCGCCGTGAGCAGGATAGGCAAGTATCGACTGTGGTATCACGTAATCAGGGTTAGCAGCTTTATCACTGTACCAGGCAATGAAGTTATTAACTTCAGGACGGGTGATATAAAAAAGTTTATCGTATTTTGCACAATCATCTGTTCCAACCGAAGCTTTTCCATCGGTCGATAAAGGACCTGAAAAGAAGTCAGCAAATGAACCAGCCTGGTTATTTGGCCCTGACCGATATCTGTGGGCAGCAAGTTTAAGCTGACCATTGGCATCCATCCCCCCGATCCAGAGAGCTGCAGCAAACATCGACATCTTTTTCGAACCTTTTGGGATCTCATATTGAGCAGTTTCAAAGTCCCACCACATATCGCCACCTGTATTTATACGGGTACGGACATTGTTGATCTCGAGCCATTTGAAATTTGCACCTGGTGCGCATCCTGCGGCTGTTGCCTTTACAGTCGGAACTCCTGACTTAAAATCAACCTGCCTGGCAAGACCAGTATTTGCTACCAGCAGAAAGCCCAGTAAAATCAATGGTATAACGCGGAGTATATTTTTCATAGTTCTTGTTTTTTTTCGTTTCTAAACTGAAATGTATATTATCAGAAGTTTAACCCTATACCCACGCGGATCATCCTCGGGGAACTGTAGTTGTAAGGGTTGTTTACAGCAATACTATACATATCGATATATGCCTGCGGATCAAGCTGGGAATAAATCTGAGCCTGGTATTCAGCAGCTGCAAGATATCCGTCGTCGTTGGGATTACCTGTTGCGGCATATACTCCCATAATATTCTGAGCATTCAGGATATTCAGTACCTGGAGATATGCGTTCAGGAAATATTCTTTTTTAGTGCCTTTTGAGTCTTTACCTACTCCAATAGTGAAGTCTTTGTCCAAACGGCCATCCATCCTGAACGACCATGGCAGACGGGAACCGTTGATTGACCCCTGAATGATATTCGTGGTTGAAGTCAAAGGAGATATTTTGCTCGAGCGGGTATAAGGTGTTCCTGAACCGCCGTTCATAGTAATATTGAAACCTGCATTTTTCAGAACTTGTACTCCACCGATTACCGGTCCGTTGTAGTCGGTTCCTTCGGTATAACGGAAGTCAACATTCACCTGGATTGCATGACGTTGGTCCGCATCCAGGGGGATAAGGTTACGAAGGTTCGGCTGGCCCGAACGGATGAGTGCTGAGGAGGTTTCAGGATTTGATCCTGTTCCGTTGGCAAACTGGATTGTATAGTTAGCCCTGATGCGCACATTGCCGGTACGGCGAAGGTCGTATGCAACTGTGAGGCCCTTAACTGTTGAGAAGTCAATATTATTGTATGAATAATATGTTTTCGGGTAAGCTCCTGTATAGCGGAACGACTGGATCTGATCGCGCGATTCGATGTAGAAAGCAGAGATATTGATAGACGAAGAATTAGAAAGTTTCTGCTGGAATCCTAATTCGTAGTTCACATTTTTCTCAGGTTTCAGGTTCGGATTACTCATTGTCGGGTTTGAAACAAAGTCCCAGAAATAGTAGCTGACCGGATTAAATACGGCATTTTGTTTTGGGCGTTGTGTTATAACATCATAGTGGGCATAGAACAATGCTTCGTCAGAAATCGGGAATGAGAAAGAAATACGTGGCATTACCGACCATTGAGGAACATAATCAGTAAATGATTCCTTTGTAATAATTTTACTCTGATTAGGTGTTGACAGGTAAGGAATAATTCCGTTTCCTGCATCAAGACGCAGCGAAGGATCCTGTAAAGGAGCACCATCGGCATCGTACCATTGATTACCATTACGGTATCCCATAATGCGTGAAGGCTCAACCTGTTTGTCTACATAAACAACATAGTTATCACCCATAGCTGTCGTATTGTGAGGGAGATCAGTAACTTCGGCCACTGTTTTTACCGGGTAGAGCGAGTATGGATCAGTTAAAGTACTTTGGTTAGCATCGAAACGGTCGACACGCACCCCAACATTAAATACAAGGTCATCGAACGAGAACTTGTCGGAGAGGTAGAATGCCATATAAATGGGTTCGCTTGGAGCAATTTCGCGTGTATAGTTGCCGTTTGCATCGGTTTTGGTAAAGAAGTCCATCGTGCTAGGTTTCGATGTAAGCCTGTTACCATAGTAATCGTAGCCCCTTGCTGCGGCAAACGGGCTGCCGTTATTGAGAAATTCTTCTGGACTGAATAAATCAACCGAAAGAGGTTTGCCAAGGTTAACCGAATGGCGAAGTCCCTGATCATCGAGGTAGTAAATCGTGTTATTGGCAGGATCGTATGAGTTTACATCAATCCATTCAGTGCCATATCTTGATAAGCCCATTGCAGAACGCAGGTTTTGATCGAACGTACGTTGCTGGGCACTATCGCATTTTCTCTGGAAATCAATCTGGGTAACCTGGGTTCCATCGGCATATGAGTATTTGCTTATGATCGAATCCTTCCTGTTCAACTGGATAATATGTGCATTGGTGAGCTGCGACATTTGAGTCCAGAATGTAACCGGGCTATAACTGTAGCTGCTGGCGCTATATTGTTCGAAGGTGAACCCGAGTTTTAGTTCGTGGTTTCCAACGTCGGCCGAAAAGTTCATATTAGCGGTAACCTGGCGTGTATCGTTGCGCGAATATCCTGCCTGTTGGTTACCCGGTGCTGACCACAAACCATAAACTCCGCCAAATCTTCCGTTCGGAGTATAGCCATTCAGCATTCCACCGCCTTCGTAGATATTATTCAATTGCTGGGGCTGATCGGAAAATTCATAGAAATTTGAGGTATAATTTGCTAATACAGGGTTAAACTCAGCGCGTTGAAACATAACGGCAGTATCAGCATATCCATTCATCGTCTTAACCCTTTTTGTGATGCCGCCTACAGTTTCGCTTACACTATCATACCGTATTTCTTTATAGGTATCAAACTTTCCGACATAGCCATAAGCAAACAGATTATCCTTCAGTTCAGGATCTTCTGTCTTGTTTTTAATACTAGTGTAGTCGGCCTGGATAGAATAGTAAATATTCTTGATCAGGTTATTGGCATCTTTAGATGCAGGGAAACGCTGTGTAAAACGACCGAAAACACGCCAGGTATTTCCACTTGAGAAAGAATTGCGGTTATAATTGAAAATCGAGTTATACAGGTTAAAGTTATTACCCGAATACATATTATAAGAACCACCGAAAGTGAGATTGGTATTTTTCCCTGTTTTCACATCGAGTTTACCCGAAGTATTAATATCATATCCATTGCTGTTAAGCGATGCTTTCAGAGGATCAAGGTCCGACATGCGAACAAATTCGACATTCTGATAGGTTCCGTTACCTGTTGCCGAAGGACGAAGCGGATTTTTTTCAAGTTCGGCAAGTTTATCGTCATTAACCTTATAGAGGCCAAGCGGCAAGGTTGCACCGTCCTGGTGGTAATTGAAGTCACCGGCAATAAAGTAACCTAATAATGCCTGCGATTTATCCTTGTTCATAAACAATGGACCAGTCATATTTAATCCTACACGGCTGGCGCCGTATGGATCGAGGAACTCGGAGGTCTGCAATTCAAGTCCACCGCCAAATTTCCTTGAAGGTCCTTTGGTGGTGATATTGATAATACCGCCTGTAGCGTCGCCATATTGAGCTGGAACACCGCCGAGAATAACCGATACCTGCTCGATAGCTGATTCAGGAAGGGAACTTGATCCCCGTACCCTGATACCGTCGATGTAGGTAACGTTACCATCCGAACGCTGTCCGCGGATGTTTCCGACTTCCCCGTCGCGGGAGAAAACCCCTCCAACACTTGTGGCTATGGAAGAAGCATTGCGGCTTGGCATCTTCGAAATTTCTTCAGAAGTAACCGTAGCACCCGACACAGTCTTATCTTTATCGATAAGTGGTACTTTGTACTTGGTAATTGTTACACCTTCAACCTGTATGGCTGACGACTCCAACTCAATGTTCAGGTATTCGATCATTCCTGAGCGGACCGGGATCCCTGTAATCTGAACCGGTTTGTATCCCAGGAATGAAGCTTTCACATCATAAGTTCCCGGAGTAATCGGTTTGATTGTGTACTTGCCATCGATGTCAGAGGATGTACCGCCTGCCTGTGTTCCCTTGTTCTCAATAATAATATTGGTGAACGGGATAGGCTCTTTGGTTGCCTTGTCGATAACTTTGCCCTGCAGTGCACCCGATTGAGCCAATACCGCTGCGTTCGCTGCCAAAAGCAAAACAAGGAGAAAGAGTAATTTTCTTACCATAAATTTTAGTTTTTATGTTGCTGTATATAGGAATAGCCTACCTTGAAAAAAGCACGTAAAGGTAAAAATATTTTTAACTTTTCTTAACAAATCAAGCGTCAACCGGAAAATTTCCCGGTTAAAAGTACTTTGGGTTTAGTAATTCGCTGAAAATGACTGCATCACGAAGGTTAAAATTTCTTTTTATATCTACATTTTTTAGCATTTGGTCATGATGCGGATCAGGAATAGGAGTGTCGTCCGGATTCCGGGTAACCGAAACGGGTTCAGCAGTTGAAATAAACTTGTAACCGGTATAGCCCACATAGGTTTGATTTAATTCGGAAACGTTTTTCGGCCGGGTTGACCTGGCTGGTAAAACTGGCTTGGTTTCAACAGGAATCGGGGCAGGTTCGCCTGCGAGACCACGGATCAAATCGTCGAGAACTGACCTACCATCACCCATCCTTCCGGGAATCGGTAATGGCGAAGATTGAGAGGGCCCTTTGGGGGGCAACCCGGGAGATTGTTGTTTTTGTAACGCTTTTTGCCTGGCACTGTATATTGAATATGCCACCCAAGCAATCCCAACCAGGATATAAATATAGTCTTCCATCGAAATACCGGGAGTTATTTATTTGGTGTAAAGATACGAAATAAACACAAAGATTTTAAATGAGCGTCATTCGAAATCCGGGTTTGCCTGATAGATTTGAAAAATCGTAATCTAATTATGCCTGTACCAAACGGCCTAATGAAGTTTCTATAGTAAGAATATCAATTTCTGCAAATGTATCCTGAAAGCATTTAATCACATTTTGTGCTTGAATGCCAGCTACGTTTCCTGGGCTTATTATACTTAGCAGCCTGTTTTTCAGTATTTTTCATACTTTTCTTAGCTTCCTTGCTCTGGTTATTATAATGTGCTTTGCGGGCTTTCTCGTATTCCGCCGTAGCCTTTTTATCAGCCTCCGCTTGTTTTTTTTCAGCTACCGATTGTTTGTCCTTCCTAAAAATGCGGCAACCTGTTATCGCAAATGACGAAGTTGTAAGGATTATAACTAAGGCAATCCAATATGGGCGGTTATGAAACAGGGAATTTCTCATTCGTAAATACTTGTTCAGTTTTGCAAAAAAAGGATATTAATTTTAAGAGGAACGGTTGTTTTATGCTAACGCAATTTTACGCAGCAGATTGCGTTTTAGTTGTACTTTTGAACAATTAAATCGAAATAATGCTTCGCCCTGGATTCTTAATTCAACTGCTTTTCATTTCATTCCTGGTTTTGCTTGCCGCACCGGGTTGCAATAAGGAGAAACAACCGCTTATCCCCTATGTATATGTTAACATCCCGCTATACCCTAATTCGCTCGATTTTATCCCGATTGGCGGCTATAAATATGTGAACGGCGGATACAGGGGAATTGTAGTATACCGCTTTCTTGAAGATCAGTTCGGAGTATACGAGCGCTGCTGTCCATTCGACCCCGAAAAGCCCAATTCCAGGATTTCAGTTGACGCATCAGGGACTACATGTGTGGATTCGGTTTGTATGTCGAAGTTTATTCTTTACGACGGCTCACCCTATTCCGGCCCCTCGCCTTATCTGCTCATGAAATACAGGTATACTTTCGACGGCGATGTCCTCCTGATTTTTAATTAGGCGGCTTCTTTTCTCTATCCTATATATTCTTGTCCTTAATTCCATTCCGAAATCCCAAATTCCAATCCTGATATCGGGACCAAGTCCCAAGTCCCATCCCGCCTAAGGCAGACCAAGTCCTAAATTCCAGCCAGTATTTTCCGGATCCATGAGCAATATTCAATATTCCATTTCGAAATCCGAATTCCGAATTCCCTAAATTCCCTAAATTCTCAAATTCTGAAATTCTCAAATTCTCAAATTCCCCCGCCCTTCCTGACCTAGACTTCCTTAACGTAAAAATGGCCGTCCGCGAATGCGAACAGCCATCTGTAACTTAGCAAACCGTTTTCTTAGTAACGGTAATGATCCGCTTTGTAAGGACCTTCGGCAGGAACCGAAATATATGCAGCCTGCTCAGGGGTGAGAACAGTGAGTTTCACACCAAGTTGTTCGAGGTGAAGGCGTGCTACTTCTTCATCGAGGTATTTAGGAAGGCGGTAAACCCCAACTTCGTAGTTGTTTTTCCACAGGTCGAGCTGAGCCAAAGTCTGGTTCGAGAATGAATTGCTCATTACAAACGAAGGGTGTCCGGTTGCACAACCAAGGTTTACAAGGCGGCCTTCGGCAAGCATAAATATGGCATGGCCGTCAGGGAAGAGGTATTTGTCGACCTGCGGCTTGATTTCAATTTTTTCGATACCTGCAAGTGTATTGAGTTTATCAACCTGTATTTCGTTGTCGAAGTGTCCGATATTGCAAACAATTGCCTGATCTTTCATCTTCATCATATGCTCAACGGTGATCACATCCTTATTACCGGTTGTGGTAACATAAATATTACCTTCAGGTAAAGCATCTTCAACTGTAGTGATTTCAAATCCTTCCATGGCAGCCTGGAGCGCACAGATCGGGTCAATTTCAGTTACTATAACGCGGGCACCATATGCGCGCATCGAGCGGGCACTTCCTTTACCAACATCACCATAACCGCAAACTACAACCACTTTACCTGCAAGCATAACATCTGTGGCACGTTTAATACCATCGGCCAGCGATTCGCGGCAGCCGTATAGGTTATCGAATTTCGATTTGGTAACCGAATCGTTCACATTGATAGCAGGAATCAGCAATTCGCCTTTTTCCATCATCAGGTACAGGCGGTGAACGCCGGTAGTGGTTTCTTCCGAAACACCTTTCCAGTCAGCTACCACACCATGCCATTTGGTCGGATTTTCAACGAAAGTTTCACGCAAAAGGTTCATGATCACCTGCTCTTCGGCATTTGAGCCCTGGGCTTCGAGTAATTTTGTCTCTTTTTCGGCAGCAAATCCTTTGTGAATCAGCAGGGTAGCATCGCCTCCATCGTCAACGATAAGGTGCGGGCCTTTTCCGCCTTCGAAGGTGAGTGCCATATTGGTACACCACCAGTATTCTTCGAGGCTTTCGCCTTTCCATGCAAAAACAGGGATGCCGGCAGCAGCTATCGCGGCGGCAGCATGATCCTGGGTTGAGAAAATATTGCAGCTTGCCCAGCGAACTTCGGCGCCCAGTTCGGCGAGGGTTTCGATCAGAACAGCTGTTTGAATAGTCATATGCAGCGAACCGGTTATACGGGCACCTTTAAGTGGTTTCTCAGCCGAATGTTTGCGGCGTATGCTCATAAGCCCGGGCATTTCCTTTTCGGCGATTTCAATTTCTTTGCGGCCCCATTCGGCAAGGGACAAGTCGCGTACTTTATATTTCATAGTAGTATTAGCGGTAAGGTTTTCCATTAGTAATCTGATTTTTAGGGGTGCAAAGGTACAATTATTTCAGACTTATGCATATTTAACTGCAAAAGTATTCAAATGTTCATGCTAGCATTGCGACGGATCCTAAAAAAAATTAGCCGCTAAGATGCAAAGCAGGCTCGGAGCTCGCAAAGCAGTGATAAAAAGAAAGGAGGAATCTTTATGTTCGCAAAGAAAACCGCGGTGAACTTAGTGTATAAGAAATTATTCCGGACAGTTGAAGCCCTCAATTTACATGAAATTCCAGAGCCAGCTGCCTTATCGAAAGTTTACAAACCTGCACAATCTGTATTTTGGAAAACAGGTTCATCCTGGGTAGTGGCGGGTACCTTAACATTAAAAGGAATAAGATACTTAAAGTTGAAAGGTTCTTTTTCAATTTCCAGAAATTAAAAAGTTAATTCGCGAAATAAAC
>CAISRK010000492.1 GCA_903887815.1 uncultured Bacteroidales bacterium
AAAGCAACCTGGAAATAGTTTTTTTCTTTTCGTCCTTTTGTCTTAATACAAAAGGACCAAAAAATCAAGGCTTTATATAAATTTTACACATCTGTAAGCCTTGGTAAAGCTCGCAATCCCGATAGCTATCGGGAAAGGCCTGGGCGATTTGAGCCTTATCCGAACAGAACGGGAAGCTGTGTTTTGCGGAGTTTATCCGGCCCCGACGGACACATGCCCACGCCTTTTACCTTCGGCTACAGCTGTTATAAAATTTCTATAAGGCCGGTCCTTACACCCTGAAAATTATACTAATAAGTCAAAACCTTGTTCCACGATGTTAACCCAGAGAAGAGCTTACTTAGTAGGGAGCGGCCTCATACAATTTCAGTAGTTTTTCAAGGAAGCTTGCCTGCTGCAAGCAGGGTTTTTGAGCGTTAGGCCTCACCAAGCCCTGCCTGCTGCGCAGTAAGGCAGGCATGCAGAAGTGAGCCAAGCCCCCAAAGCCGGATATTTGATGACTGTATCATGGCTAACGGCTTGTCCCGGTAGCTATCGGGATGGCAAAAACCTGACGTAGAAAAACACTGAAATCGCATACAGCCTTAATTTTTTGCTTACTTTTTGATTAAGCAAAAAGCAAGAAATAAATATTTAAACAACAGAATGTCAATCACTAATAGATGCGAAGGGTTGGATGACTCCGCTGAAAAAAGCTGTCTTGTTTGCAGTTTTACGTTTAAACCATTCCATATGTATAAAACTAAAAGTGAGATTCGAATTTCATCAGCAAATCAAAATATAATGTAGCCCGAATCTGGATAGTATCCCATATCATCATTTATAGTAGTATCTTTACATGTATGGTAGCACGAAAAACCAATGCCCAAAATTCCGGGGAAGCAATACCCGCAACAAAAACAGCTAGAGTCAGCACTCCCGCGTCAACGGATTTCCCAATTGCAGGAATCGGAGCCTCGGCCGGTGGGCTCGAAGCCCTGGAGCAGTTTTTCCAGAACACGCCTGTTAATAACGGGATGGCTTTTGTTGTTATTCAACACCTCGACCCTACCCATATAGGAATAATGCCTGAGTTGCTGCAACGCATCACGCCCATGAAGGTGTTCCAGGCAAGCGGCAACCAAAAAGTGAAACCCAATTGTGTGTATGTAATACCTCCCAACAAAAGCCTGGAAATTTTAAACGGGGCACTGTACCTGTTCGATCCGGTTGAATCGCGCGGATTACGTTTACCGGTCGATATTTTCTTCCGTTCACTGGCTAACGACAGGAAAGATAAAAGCATAGGGATTATACTCTCGGGCATGGGTTCCGATGGCAGCCTCGGCCTGAAAGCAATTAAAGAAGTTGAAGGTATCGTTTTGGTCCAGTCGCCCGACTCGGCTAAATTCGACAGTATGCCCCGCAATGCCATTGATACTGTAATTGCCGATATTGTCGCCCCGGCTGAAGAATTACCAGCAAAACTGATTGCTTTCCTGAAGTTTATCCCCGCCATTAAAAAAACGGATTCCGAAACGGATGATAAAGTCAAGAGCAATCTCGATAAAATAATTATCCTGCTTCGCGAACAATCGGGTCATGATTTTTCGTTGTATAAAAAGAACACCCTTATCCGTCGTATCGAAAGGCGCAAGGGAATTCACCAGATTGAAAAGATCAGCAATTATGTCCGCTACTGCCAGGAAAATCCTAATGAGGTCGAAATACTTTTTAAGGAGCTGCTTATTGGCGTAACCAGCTTTTTCCGCGATAAAACGGTTTGGGATACATTAAAACAAAGTACCATCCCTGACCTGATAAACCGGCTGCCGTCAGGATATATAGTTCGCGCCTGGGTGGCAGGCTGCTCAACTGGTGAAGAAGCCTATTCGCTGGCCATAGTTTTTAAAGAAGTTCTTGAGAAATCCAGGTCGAAGAAAAAACTGAGTTTACAGGTATTTGCGACCGATCTCGACAGCGATGCCATTGAAATAGCGCGCCGGGGCATTTACCCCCCGAATATAGTTTCCGACATTTCGTCGGAGCGCATCAGCCGGTTTTTTACACCCGAAGGCAGTGATTTCCGGGTGAATGCCGCCATACGCGAAATGGTGGTGTTTGCAACCCAGAATGTGATTAAGGATCCTCCTTTTACCAAGCTCGAATTCCTGAGTTGCCGCAACATGATGATATACATGGAAACTGAACTCCAGGGTAAACTGATCGCACTTTTCAATTACAGTTTGAACCCCGGCGGCTTATTGTTGCTTGGCACTGCCGAAACAATCGGAAATCATCACGAAGGGTTTACTGAAATCAATAACCGACTTAAAATATACAAACGTAATTTATTTTCGCAGCTTCCTGAACTTATCGATTTCCCCAGTTCTTTCAGGCCCAAAAAACCGCTTGTTGAAAACAAGCCAAACTTAATGAGACCTCTTGAAAGCATGCAAACCTTAACCGATCAGATTTTACTCCAGCGGTATACACCGGCAAGCGTGCTTGTTAACGAAAAAGGTGATATTATTTATATTACCGGCCGTACCGGCAAATACCTCGAACCGGTTGCAGGCAAAGCCAACCTTAATATTCATGCCATGTCGCGCGAAGGACTACGCGAAGCACTGCCCGGGGCGTTCCGTTCGGCGATGACGCACTTCGACGCAGTGGTTTTGCGTAACATTAAAGTGGGAACCAACGGCGGGACCCAGTTTGTGGATGTTACGGTTCAGCGGATCGAAAGCCCGGAGGCCCTTAGGGGCAAGATCATTGTGGTATTTACGGATGTACCTGCACCATTGGAACTCCCTGTTTCGGGCCCAAAAACCAGGAAACGGTCTTCGAAAGGCCATACGAATGAACTTGAAGCCAAACTGCGACAGAGCCAGGAAGAAATGCAAAGCATACTCGAAGAGATGCAATCGTCGCAGGAAGAACTAAAATCGACCAACGAGGAATTGCAGTCATCGAACGAAGAATTGCAATCGACCAACGAAGAACTCACCACCTCGAAAGAAGAGATGCAGAGCCTGAACGAGGAACTTCAGACCGTGAATATTGAGCTTCAGAGCAAAGTGGGCGATTTCGTGCTCGCCAACAACGACATGAAAAACCTGCTTAACAGTACCGAAATAGCAACCCTTTTCCTCGACAAGGAACTCAATATCCGCAGGTACACCGAAACGCTGCACGAAATCATTAAACTCCGTAACAGCGATGTAGGCCGCCCTTTTACCGACCTGGTTTCGAACCTGATATATCCTGACATCGAGAAGCATGCGCTTAAAGTACTGCGAACGCTTACAACAATCGAATCGGAAATTAACACCACCGGAGGGAAGTGGTATACCGTAAGGATTATGCCTTACCGCACTACCGACGACCGTATCGACGGGCTGGTTATTACGTTTACCGACATCACCATATCCAAAAAACTGGAAATAGAAATATCAAAAGCCAACGAAACTCTTGCGGTTTCCGAAATACGTTACCGGAGCATCTTTGAAATGGCAAAAGACGGCATACTGATTCTGGATGCCGGTACCGGGAAAATAATTGATGTGAATCCTTTTTTAATCGGGTTGCTGGGGTATTCAAAGGAGCAGTTTATCCATAAAGCAATCTGGGAAATCAGCCACTTAAAAGATATAGTTGCCAATAAGGACAAATTTATCGAATTGCAGGAGAAGGATATAGTCCGTTACGAAAATTTACTGCTCGAAACGGCAAAAGGGAACAAAATGCATGTCGAATTTATCAGCAATGTGTACCTTGCAGGCACCATTAAAGTAATACACTGCTTTATCCGTGAGATTATAGTGTAAAGCCAAAAAAAACACCAAGAAAGCAGACTTTCTCCCCCTGCATAAGACAAAAAAAATGAGATAAATCTTTGCACTGGGATGCACTTCTGAGGTTGTATCAGAATATAATAACCTATCAGCATGAAAAACAAAAAACCTCCTGATGAAGCCACCTCTCTCCGACGCAAAGCCATAGACTTTTTGGACAGTACTTTGTCGCAACACAAATCGAAATTCACTGAAACCGATACACAGAAACTCATACATGAGCTTGAAGTACACCAGATTGAGCTTGAGTTGCAGAACGATGAACTTGTCCAGGCAAGGTCAGCCGCTGTTGAAGCCGCCGAAAAATATACTGATCTGTACGATTTTGCACCAGGTGCGTATTTTACACTTTCACGAAAAGGCACAATTGTAGAGTTGAACCTGGGCGGTGCAAAGATGCTTGGCAAAACCCGATCCGAACTCATAAATATTTCATTTAGCTTATTTTTATCCACAGGCTCCCGGAATGTTTACAATCAGTTTCTCACGAAAGTATTCGAAGGCAAAACCAAGGAAATATGTGAGCTTACTCTATCGATTAATAATGAACCTGCAGCTAATATAGTAGTAAGCGGAATTGTTACCGGTTATGGTGACAAATGCTACATAGCAGCGATCGACATCACCGAATACCGGCTTACCGAGGAATCGCTGCTGGCTAGTAACGCTTTCAACGAATCCTTACTCAAAGCCATCCCTTTCAGGATGGATATAGTGGATGCATCGGGAACTATCCTGTTCATGAATGATAGCTTAACTGCACAATTCGGGCACGAATCAATTGGCAAAAAATGCTGGGAATTGTACCGGATTGACACGAAACAATGTGCCGGCTGCCCTTTATTATCAGAGATAATAATAGGGAAAACTCAAACCTATACTACTAACGGGGTTTTAGGCAACCGGATTTTCGATGTATCGCATACGGGTATGATGTACAAAGGGCAAAAAGCCTTACTCGAAGTATTTATTGATGTAACGCGGCAAAAGCATGACGAGAAAATCCGGCTGATTCAATATCATATTGCCAAGGCCGTAATTGAATCGGAAACTTTAGAGCAATTGCTGGAGTACGCCCGCGCAGAACTGAGCCAGCTTTTCGATACAACTAACTTTTTTGCCGCCCTTTACAACCCAGCGAACGATACCTTAAAAAAGATACACTGGGTTGATGAAAAAGATGATTTTAAGGAATGGGAAGCAGCTGATTCATTTTCGGGATACGTAGTGAAAACTGCAGAAACACTGCTTATGAACAAGCAGGAAATTGCAAAACTGTCGTATGAGCTAAATATTCCTTTGACGGGTTCACCCGCTGCCTGCTGGCTGGGAGTCCCATTAATTGTTAATAAAAAGCCTATAGGCGTTGTTGTAATCCAGAGCTACAGCAATCCGGATGCCTACGATTTATCTACAGCGCAGTTGTTCGAACAGGTTGCACGGGAATTAAGTATTTATATCGAAAAGGTAGGGATACTGAACGATCTTTACAGGGCGAAAGAGCATGCCGAACAAAGCGACAGGCTAAAATCGGCATTTCTTGCCAATATGAGCCACGAAATCCGCACCCCGATGAACGGCATACTCGGGTTTGCAAGCCTGCTCAAAGAACCGGATTTAACAGGAGAGAAGCAGCAGCAATATATTTCGATAATAGAGACAAGCGGGGCCCGCATGCTCAATATTATTAATGCAATTATCGATATATCGAAAATTGAAGCCGGGCTCATGAAAGTTAAGCATTCAGAAACAAATATTAACGATCAGATCCAGTTTATACTTGCCTTTTTAAAACCCCTTGCCGATAAAAAAGGGCTAAGGCTCTTGCACAAAACAGGCCTTCCTGATAATGAAGCGAACGTTATTACTGACCGGGAAAAATTAGGTGCAATCCTGACCAATCTTGTTAATAACGCCATTAAATATACCGATACAGGTACCATTCAGGTAGGGTGCACGCTTAAAGCCGGCACGGATTCAGAGTCCGTACCCGCTGCGATTGAGTTTTACGTTAAGGATACAGGCATAGGAATCCCGGTAACCCGCCAAAAAGCCATATTCGACCGTTTTATACAGGCCGATATTAACGACGAACGCGCATTTGGAGGTGCCGGGTTAGGTTTATCGATATCGAAAGCCTTTGTTGAAATGCTGGGAGGTACAATCAGCGTTGAAAGCAAAGAAGGAGAAGGATCTGTTTTCAGTTTTACGATTCCTCACAACCCGGTATCGGCTATAAGTGCAACTCAACAGAATACCGAACCTTACATTTTAAAACTGAAGGGGATAAAAAAGCTGAAAGTATTAATTGCCGAAGATGATGAAACTTCGGAAATGCTTATAGCGGTCGTGGTTAAAAACCTGACTAAAGAAATTATAATAGTAAATAACGGAATTGATGCTGTAGAAGCCTGCCGGCGAAATCCCGATATCGATATTGTGCTGATGGATATTCAAATGCCCGGCATAAACGGTTACGAAGCCACAACCCGAATCAGGAAATTTAATAAAGTCGTGGTAATTATTGCACAAACCGCTTTCGGTTTATCAGGCGACAGGGAAAAAGCCATTGATGCAGGGTGCACTGATTATGTGTCGAAACCCATCGAAATCAATGAGCTAAGGCAGATAATCCAGAAACATTTTATGGGTTAAAAACATGCTGCTTTCCTACGGAATATTTGCATTACCAATATGATCAAACCCTAGCAGGCGGGATTTCCGGAAACTGCTCTGAAAGACTTTGCACACAGCGGGGGAAACAAGCACACAACACCTGATTATAAGATACACTCCGGGGTGTATATTTTTATATACAACATATTAATTTCAAAGGGAATATATGCTTACTTTTGTATAAGCCATAGCCCACAATTCAGCTCCCCGCATTTTACCTGATGGTGCGAAAACAGGGCATCCATTCTTTTATAAAGCCTGTAAAAATAGCCTGTTTCCCGATGAGTGCCCGAACTGAAAAAGTGCTGTCGCACAATTATGCTTCGATATTGAAATCGCTGATTGACAAACAGTTGATTCCACCGGATATAGCCAGGTATGATGATCATTTTCTAAGGACTACAATACAAAAGCGGTTCGAGGCAACTCATTGCCGGCAAGCCGGCGATTACCCCGACCTGTTGCTGAACAATGCAGGCGAAGCCGGTCTTTTATCAGTTTCGTTGCAAATCAGTTACAGTGAATTCTTTCGCAACTCACTTACCTACTCGGTATTAGAGCGGATTATTTTACCGGAGCTCGTACACAAAATGAAAAATAACAAAAGAAAAGAAATCCGCATCTGGTCGTCGGCCTGTGCCGGGGGCCAGGAAGCATACAGCCTGGCCATGCTGCTCGAAGAACTCAAAAATGAAGGCGGGAGCCATTTCGACTACCGCATTTTTGCTACCGATCAGAACGAACAACTCCTTAACGAAGCCCGTAAAGGTTACTTTTCGGAAAGCTTGTTAAATAACGTGAATGTAAGGCGCACCAAACAATGGTTTACAAAAAAAGGAGATACCTATTCCGTAAAACAGGAGCTGAAAAATAACATCAATTTCTCGGTTTTCGACCTGTTCAACAATCAGTACAGTTGCCCGCCGGCAAGTATTTTCGGCGATTTCGACCTGGTAGTATGTGCCAACCTTTTGTTTTATTATAAGACCGATTACCGCCGGGCGATAATCGGAAAAGCAGGAAACTGCCTGAGTAAAGGGGGGTTCCTGGTAACCGGCGAAACGGAAAGGCAAATCCTTACCGATTATGGGTACAACGAAGTTTACCCGCAGTCAGCAATATTTAAGAGCCGATAAATTGAAGGGATGCTTTTCAGATTAAAAACCATAAAACCCAAAAACAACTTAAAGGAAATAAACCTTGAACCTGGCAACAGGCAAGCAAAATTTTGACAACTCACCTGATTTACCTCCTACCAAAAACAGATACTACGACGCAATACCCTCCTATGAAAATTAAAGATCTGAATATCGGGAAGCAACTACTGTTTGGCTTATCAGCAATGCTGATTTTTGTTGTGATTTTAGGAATACAGTCCTATATACAGTCAAACCGCATACAACAACAGACCGAAACGCTTTACCACCACCCGTTTGCGGTCAGGAGTGCTGTCGGGGAGCTTAAAGCTGATATATTATCGATACACCGCGAGGTGAAAGATATGATAATAAGCCGCGACCCGGCTGAAATTACCCATGGACTCATACGAATTGCCAGTTGGGAGAGTAACGCGGCAAAGCAGATCGATTTACTTGACAACCAATACCTCGGTCCAAAGTCGGATATTGATTCCGTGCAACAATTGTTTCTGTTATATAACACTCAACGGGCCGAAACCTTAAAACTCATAAATTCAGGCAATTTCGCTGAAAGTGCCAACAGAACAAAACGCACAGGCGAAGTTGGCATGCAGGTGGAAGTCCTTTTAGCCTTAATCAGCCGTATAGATACGTATGCAAAAAACAAAGCAGATTCCTTATACCTGAGTTCTGTGAGCGTTAACAAGCGGCTGAACCTCCAGTTACTTTTTCTTGTCATTGTAATTATTCTGCTTTCCATTTTCATCAATTATATGCTATTACGCAACATCCGTAAGCCATTGGAAGAACTAAGCGATGCAACCCTGCGCTTTCATAACGGCGATATGAGTGTGCGAAGCAGCTATACCTTAAATAATGAGTTTGGCAGCTTATCTGCTTCATTTAATACTATGGCCGAAGGCATTCAGATCTCAACAGAGTTAAACGAAAAAGTGGTAAATCTTGCTGCTACCATGCTGAGTAAATATGAGGCCACCGAGTTCTTCAGGGAGACCATCACTTCGCTTGCCAGCAATACAGGGGCGCAAATGGCAGCCATTTACCTGCTTAGCGATGATAAAAAAACTTATGAGCATTTCGAATCGCTGGGGATCGGCAATAATGCCCGCCAATCGTTTGCTGCAGGCAGCCTGGAAGGCGAATTCGGGCTGTCGCTTGCTACAAAAAAGGTACAGCATATTAAAAACATCCCTGCCGAAACCCGCTTTGTATTTCATACAGTCAGCGGCCAGTTTGTACCACACGAAATTATCACTATCCCGGTGCTTTCGAATAATGAAGCGGTTGCAGTTATTTCGCTTGCTGGTTTAAGCCCGTTCAGCAAACAGGCTGTTCAGTTAATCAACAATATTTTTCCAACCTTATGTGCCCGTGTTGAAGGAATACTGGCTTATCATAAAATAATGGTTGTCTCGGAAAAACTGGAAGAACAGAACCGCGAACTGGAATCCCAGAAAAACGAACTGGCATCGCAATCGGCTGAGTTGACTGAACAGAATTCGGAGCTCGAAATGCAGAAAAAGCAACTTGGCGATGCCAACCAGCTTAAAACCAATTTTATATCGAATATGAGCCACGAACTGCGCACTCCGCTCAATTCGGTTATTGCCCTTTCGGGAGTACTCAACCGCCGGCTTGCCGAAAAAATTCCTGCCGAAGAATACAGCTTTATTGAGATTATTGAGCGCAACGGTAAAAACCTGCTCGCACTTATCAACGACATACTGGATATTTCACGCATCGAAGCCGGACGCGAAGAAGTTGAAATTACAAAATTCAATGCTAACCACATGGTTAACGAAGTGGTTACCATGATACAAGAACAAACCCGCCAGAAAAAAATCGAATTAGTGCATCCTGACAATTCTATTGATCTGTTTATTACAAGCGATATGACTAAACTCAGGCACATACTGCAAAACCTGATCAGCAATGCCGTGAAGTTTACCGACAAAGGGAAGGTAGAAGTAAAGGCCCGCATTGATAATACGGAATTGAAGATATCCGTTTGCGATACAGGGATAGGCATTTCGGAAAGCCATCTGCCGCATATTTTCGACGAATTCAGGCAGGCCGACAGCAGCACTTCGCGCAGGTATGGCGGTACAGGCCTGGGACTTGCCATCGCCAGGAAATATGCAACCCTGCTTGGTGGCAGCATTTCCGTAAAAAGCGAACTTGGTCATGGATCGGAATTTCTGCTCACGCTGCCTTTGAATTTTAACTTCAAAAGGACTTCTGGTCGAATGGCGGACACAACTGTACAAAAACAATCGCTTAAACAAAAACCACAATACAGAGCGGCCGCCTCATCGTTAAAAACCATTTTACTTGTCGAAGACAGCGAACCTGCGATTATCCAGCTAAAAGATATACTGGAAGAAACCGGTTTTGAAATCATTGTTGCTCATGATGGCAGCGAAGCTCTCGGAATAATTGCTCAAACTATTCCCGATGCCATGATCCTGGACCTGATGATGCCTGGGGTGGATGGGTTTAAAGTACTTCAAACACTCCGCGAAGCGGAGCAAACAGCACATATTCCTGTACTTATTCTAACAGCCAAACATATTACCAAAGAAGAACTCCATTTCTTAACCCGCAACAATATTCACCAGCTCATCCAAAAAGGAGATGTAAACCGCAATGAACTTCTCAGGGCTGTTCTATCAATGGGCCCGGCACATTCAGCTGAATCCATCGCTGAAACCCGGAAAATTCAACCCATCGAAGGCAAACCCAGTATACTCATTGTTGAGGATAACGCCGATAATATGACAACTATAAAAGCGCTGTTGGAAGAGAATTACAATATCGTGGAAGCAACTGATGGCATTGAGGCTATAAAAATGGCTGTTGAACATGAACCTGACCTTATATTAATGGATATTGCTTTACCTAATATGGATGGGATAGCAGCGTTTAAAGCCATACGCGGGAATGCTCATTTGCAGCATACAGCAGTAATAGCACTTACTGCCAGTGCCCTCACCTCCGATCGTGAATCCATACTGGCACATGGATTTGATGCCTATATTGCAAAGCCAATCGACGACAAATCGCTTTTTACAATTATTGAGGAAGTCCTTTATGTAAAGTAAAAAGATAAAAATATTAGCAATCGACGATAACCCGGATAACCTGGTTAGTATAAAAGCAATGATGACGGATATTTTCCCTGATGCAATATTGCTTACTGCCTCAAGTGGAACAGAAGGCCTCGATACCGCAGCAGCCGAAATTCCTAACGTTATCCTGCTCGATATTATTATGCCCGGCATGGACGGCTATTCGGTTTGTCGCAAGTTAAAAGCAGACAAAGAGCTATGCGATATACCTGTAGTCTTTATTACGGCGATTACGGGCGATAAAGACAGCCGCATCCGCGCTCTTGAATGCGGTGGCGATGCTTTTCTTTCGAAACCGGTCGATGAATCGGAACTTACTGCCCAAATCAGGGCCATGCTGAAAATCAATGCCGCGAACCTCCGGAAAAGTTATGAAAAAGATCAGCTCTCAGCCCTGGTTGACGAACAGACCCGTGAACTGAAGCGGAACCACCAGGCTACCCTGAAATTGCTCGAGGACCTAAAAAAGGAAAATGAAACCCGCAAGCAAATTGAAATGGAATTGCGCGAAAGCGAAGGGAAATACCGGGCTATTTTCGACAATGTACAGGATGTTTTTTTTCAGACCAGTCTTTCCGGCAGTGTCCTCGAAATCAGCCCATCCATAACCCTGTTATGCGAATATACAAGAGAAGAGCTTATTGGGAACCCGGTTGGAATTCTATACCTGAATCCTACCGACAGACAGCTGCTTATAAATGCCCTGCTGACGAATAATGAAGTGCAGGATTATGAGATTGAGCTTAAAACGAAATCCGGCAGAATAAAAACGGTTTCGGTAAATGCCCGGCTGATCCTTGATAAAGAAGGCAACCCGGCGCATATCGACGGAGCTTTACGCGATATTTCCGATCGCAAAACGGCGGAGAAACAAGCCCGGAAAATAGGGCTTCACTACCAGGCTATTATCGAAAAAGCACCGGATGGAATTGTTCTTATTGATCAGAACGGAGAGTTTAAATTTGTTAGCCAGAGTGCAAAAAAACTGTTTGGATATGCACCTGGTGAAGAGCCGAAAGGAAATCCGGTCCAATTCACACACCCTGACGATGCGTCCAGGGTGTTGTCGGAACTCATGCTGTTAATGCAAAACCCTTCCTATATGCCGACAATACAGTATCGGTATCAGGATAATAATGGCAACTGGAAGTGGGTCGAGAGTACATTTACCAATCTGCTCGCCGACCCGAATGTTGAAGCTATAGTTATAAATTTCAGGGATATTTCGGATCGCAAACTTTTTGAAGATGAACTTAAGAAATTACAGATTGCTGTCGAAAACTCGGAAGTTTCACTTGTAATAACCGACAGTGCAGGAAATATTGAATATGCGAATCCTTACTTTACGCATTTAACAGGGTATTCCAAAGCAGAATATTCCGGCGCTAATCCACGTATTTTAAATTCGGGATACCACCCCAAAGAATTTTACAAAATACTATGGGATTCTATAAAATCGGGCAAAACATGGGAAGGGGAAATATACAACCGCAAAAAGAACGGGGATCTGTATTGGGAGAATGCTATTATTTCTCCGGTTATGAATGTTAAGAACGAAATCACCCATTTTGTAGCCATAAAAACCGATATTACGACCGTAAAAAAGACAAATGAAGAATTAATTAAAGCCAAAGAACATGCGGAAGAGAGCGACCGGCTAAAATCAGCTTTTCTTGCGAATATGAGCCATGAAATCCGTACGCCTATGAACGGAATCCTGGGTTTCGCCGAATTGCTTAAAACCCCGGGGCTCTCGGGCGAAACGCAACAGGATTATATCCGTATTATTAAAAAAAGCGGTGACCGGATGCTGAATCTTATTAATGATATAATTGATATCTCCAAAATAGAAGCCGGGCTTCTTGATATTAATCTTACTGAAACGAATATTACCGACCAGTTAAATTTTGTGTATACCTTTTTCAAACCACAGGCCGTAAAAAAGGAAATTCAGTTTGTATGTGAAACTACCCTGCCGGCAAAACAAACCATAATAAAACCGACAGCGAAAAACTGGCTACCATTCTGACAAATCTTGTTAACAACGCCATCAAATACACGGATGAAGGCCTCGTTCAATTCGGGTACAGCTTAATAAGCAGTTCCGAAACTGGCCAGGAGAAGGGTCCGGCCGAATTCGTATTCTATGTTAAGGATACAGGTATCGGAATCCCAAAGGAACGGCAAAAAGCAATTTTCGACCGCTTTGTCCAGGCGGATATTGCCGATACCCACGCCTTGGGAGGAGCAGGATTGGGACTGGCAATAACCAAAGCTCTGGTTGAGATTATGGGAGGAAAAATATGGGTTGAAAGCGATGAAGGTGAAGGTTCGGTATTTTATTTTACCCTTCCGTACCATCCTGTTTCAGAACAAAAAAACGAAGTGGAAACCAAAAAATTAAAAGAAGTGTCCGAAATCCAACTAAAAAACCTCAAAGTACTCATTGCCGAAGACGATGAAACTTCTGAGATGCTTATTTCGATCGTAATCAAAAATTTAAGCAGGGAAATCCTCCGGGCTAAAACAGGAGTCGATGCTGTGGAAATATGCCGGAATAACCCGGATATCGATGTTATACTTATGGATATTCAAATGCCTGAAATGAACGGGTACGAGGCTACCCGGCAGATAAGGAAATTCAATAATGATGTGATCATAATTGCGCAAACCGCTTTTGGGCTGGCCGGTGACAAGGAAATGGCAATGGAGGCAGGATGCACCGATTACATATCAAAACCTCTTGAAATATCATCCTTGATGTGGTTAATCGAAAAACATTTTTTACGTTAAACTCCACTATCCGTTTTCACCGAAAGTTATGACACTGAACTACCGATTATTTATCAACACAAAGAATGCCGGAATACTTATTGTTTTACTGCTCATGGTCTTAATGTCAGATGCTTATTCCCAGTCCGAAATACTGCTCTATAATAATGGTGTGCCTGGCACAAAAGGTGTCATAATCCCCGAAGATTCCAAAACCACAGATGGCATTACAAGAGTAAAGGATATTACGGAACCTGCCCTGTATGCTTTCCGGGCTGTAAATCAAACTTCTGATGCTGCAGTTATCATTTGCCCGGGTGGCGGATACAGTATATTGGCCATCGATCACGAAGGCTATGATGTTGCTTCGTGGTTTAATGAGCGGGGAATAACGGCTTTTGTATTGAAATCACGCCTTCCGCAGGACGAACTTTTCGAAAATGCTGAAATCAGGCCTTTGCAGGATGCGCAGCAGGCAATCCGGATGGTCAGGCGCGCCGCTTCGGAGTACGGAATTTCACCCGGTAAAATCGGGATCATGGGCTTCTCGGCTGGAGGGCATCTTGCTTCAACAGCTTCGACTCACTTCAATACCCAGGTTGGAGAAATTACGGATTCAAACGTAAGCGTAAGACCCGATTTCTCCTTATTAATTTATCCTGTTATTACATTCGATGAAGCGAATACACATTCGGGAACAAGAGATAACCTGCTTGGGAAAAATCCCCCGGAAGATAAAATCAAACTGTATTCCAATGAATTGCATGTTACAGCTGAAACCCCGCCAACTTTCCTAGTAAGCACTACTGATGACGGCGTATCGCCCGAAAACAGCATTTTATATTACCAGGCCTGCAGGAAAAACAAGGTGCCGGTTGAAATGCATATTTACGAAAAAGGCGGGCATGGCTATGCGCTCAAGAAAAAGGGCCTGGGCCCGGTCGAAACCTGGCCGGATCGCATGGAAGACTGGATGAGAGAACGAAAACTGATGAAATAGGATGTCGTGTTGCGTTTACTCAAACAAATGAATAGGATTTGGGTTATTATTGCTTTAACCGGTTAAAAATTTGCTCTTCACTAAACTCACCTGACAAGTACTGAATCGATCAGACTTTTTCTCCGGCAATGAAAAGATTTTGGGGTTCCAGGTAAAAACTAAACTCTCACCATGTTACGTAATCTTCTTTTCCTGTTCTGCGCAATCCTGCTTATCCCCGTTTCCGTTATTTTTTTTGATGTCCCGCTCAGCGAGCAACAGTCGGCTATTTTCAGGACCTTGCTTATCCTCTTTTTTGCCGTGGCGGCAGGATGTTTCGTTGTAAGCGAAATTTCGCGCAATTACAGCCAGGTCGACAAACTTTGGAGCATAATGCCTATAGTTTACACATGGTACATTGCTTTTGCAAGTGGTTTTGATCCCCGCTTGACGCTGATGGCTGGTGTTGTAACCCTCTGGGGATTGCGGCTCACCTTTAATTTTGCACGGAAAGGAGGATATTCGTTGGTTCCCTGGAAAGGAGAAGAAGACTATCGGTGGGCCATACTGCGCAAGCAGCCTGTACTTGGTTCCCGCTGGGCCTGGGCGGCTTTTAACCTATTCTTTATTTCATTCTACCAGCAGGGGTTAATCCTGGTGTTCACGCTTCCTGCACTTATGGCGGTTCAAGGCGTGGGGCACCCCCTGAACTGGATAGATTTTTTATCGGCAACAGTGATAATCGGATTAATCACAGTGGAAACAATCGCCGACCAGCAGCAATACAATTTTCAAACGGAGAAATACAGGCGGATTGCAGCAGGTAAGCCTATGGGAGAGTATAACCATGGATTTGTCAGGACCGGACTTTGGGCACACAGCCGCCATCCGAATTTTGCAGCTGAACAAATGATATGGCTTGTATTTTACTTTTTCAGCGTTGCTGCAACCGGTAGGTGGCTCAACTGGACCTTGGCGGGAAGCATATTGTTGATGCTGCTTTTCCTGGGGAGCTCTGATTTTACTGAAAAAATATCAGCTGAAAAGTACCCGGAATACTCCGCATACCAGAAGAAAGTTAAACGCTTTCTGCCTTTCTGATGATTCCAATACCTTTCACAAACTAAACAGGTAAAAGCCTGATTACTTTGCTTTTTCCTTTAACCATTCCCTTGCATTTACAAACGCCTCAATCCATGGCGAAAGTTGATCAGCCTTTCGGGCATCAGGATACAAAGGCCATTGCCACGGAAGCAGCGAACGCTCCAGGTGCGGCATCATAACCAGGTGGCGGCCATCGTTGCTATAAATGCAGGCTGCATCATACATCGAGCCGTTCGGGTTGCCTGGATAAGCCTTATACGAGTATTTTGCTGCAATATTATATTCACGTTCTTCATACGGGAAACTGAATTGCCCTTCGCCATGCGCCACCCAGATACCGAGTTTGCTGCCCGAAAGCGATTTCAGCATCACCGAGTTGTTTTCCTGTATATCGACCGTGAGGAAACTGGATTCAAATTTACCTGATGCATTATGGAGCATCTTAGTCTTCTTTTCGTGATCAGGATTTACCAACCCTAATTCGATCATTACCTGGCAGCCGTTGCAAACACCAAGGCTTAGGGTATCCTCACGGGTATAGAATTTTTCAAGAGCAATGCGTGCATTGTCGTTGTATTTAAACGCCCCGGCCCAGCCTTTGGCCGAACCCAGAACATCGGAATTCGAAAAGCCCCCCACGAAAACAATCATGCATATATCTTCGAGGGTTTCGCGCCCGCTCATAAGGTCGGTCATATGCACATCCTTTACATCCAGCCCTGCAAGGTGCATGCTCCATGCCATTTCGCGGTCGCCGTTCACGCCTTTTTCGCGGATAATGGCCGTTTTGATTCCTGAACGGGTTTTACGGCCGGGATCAATTCCAAATTGACTGTATTGCCCTGAGAAGGTAGAAGGAAATACAAATTTTCGTTCCTGGACTGCATAATTGTCAAAGCGCTGTTTCGCGTTTTCTTCGCCGCATTGTTTCCGGTCGAGCAGGTACGAGGTACGGAACCAGGTATCACGCAAAGCATGAATATCAAATATATACTCAGCCTGCTGATGCGAAATCTTCATTGATTTTCCTGCAACCGGTTTACCTATCAGGCTGTAACTGATTCCTTTTTCGTGAAGATAAATACTCACATAATCGAGGTCATTCACCTGGATTACAACACCCGGTTTTTCGCTGAAAAGCAGCCTGACTATATCCGTTTCTCCTAAACCATCCAGGTTCAGTTCCATCCCGCCTGTATTGAGGCTGAAAGTCATTTCGAGCAAAGTGGTAATCAATCCGCCGGCTGAAACATCGTGGCCTGCCAGAATCATCTCCTTGCTGATCAGGTCCTGGAGTGCTTCGAAACAAAGCCTGAAATACTCAGGTTCTTTCACTTCGGGGGTCTCTCCTCCCAGTTTATTTAAAGCCTGTGCAAACGAACTGCCGCCCAGGTTGAAATCGCTTTTCGAGAAATCGATATATAAAAGTGATGAGGTAAAACTCTCTTTCAGAACCGGGCTTATAACTTTACGGATATCAGTCACCTCCCCTACAGTGGAAATAATTACAGTGCCCGGAGCCATTACCGTGTCGCCGCCAGGATATTTCTGAGTCATCGAAAGTGAATCTTTCCCTGTCGGAACATTGATTCCCAAGGCAATGGCAAAATCGCTGATGGCTTTCACTGCTTTGTACAGGCGGGCATCTTCGCCTTCGTTGCGGCAGGGCCACATCCAGTTTGCGCTGAGCGAAACACCGCTCAATCCATGTTCAACAGGAGCCCAAACCAGGTTTGTAAGTGCTTCGGCTACTGAAAGCACCGAACCTGCAACAGGATCAATTAACCCGGCTACCGGCGAATGCCCGATAGATGTTGCGATCCCTTTTACACCCTGGTAATCCAATGCAACAACGCCAAGATTATTCAAAGGGAGTTGCAGCGGGCCGGCTGTTTGCTGGTGGGCGATACGGCCCGTTACCGAACGGTCGACTTTATTGGTAAGCCAGTCCTTGCATGCCACGGCTTCGAGTTGAAGAACCTGTTCAATATAATGGTTCAGATAGGAAGGATCATAATCAGGTTTGGCAAAAGATGCAGTTATCGCCTTATCACGCATAAAAGTACGCGGCGGTTTCCCGAAGAAGTTTTCGAGCGGCATGTTTATCGGGGCTTCTCCTGTTCCGGAATGAACAAACGAGAAGTTCATATCACCGGTAATTTTTCCCACGTTATAATATGGGGCACGCTCACGTTCAGCAACTTTCTGTAAAATTTCCGCATCTGCCGCTTTCATCACCAGGCCCATACGTTCCTGCGATTCGTTGCCTACAATTTCCTTAAACGAAAGTGTGGGATCGCCTACAGGCAATTTACCCAGATCGATAGTACCACCCTGTTCTTCAACCAGTTCCGAAAGAGAGTTCAGATGGCCTCCCGCACCGTGATCGTGAACCGAAACAATCGGATTTTCCTTCATTTCGGCCATAGCACGTATGGCATTATATACGCGTTTCTGCATTTCGGGATTCGACCGCTGTATGGCGTTCATTTCGATGCCGCTGTGGTATTCGCCGGTTGCAACTGACGACACTGCACCCCCGCCCATGCCGATGCGGTAATTATCGCCACCCATCACAATTACATTGTCGCCGGGCTGTGGATGGCCTTTCAGGCTGTCGGCTTTCCGGCCATAGCCTATACCGCCGGCCTGCATAATCACTTTGTCGTAGCCGTAACGTTTGTTGTTTTCGGTATGTTCAAAAGTCAGCACTGAACCGCAGATCAATGGCTGTCCGAATTTATTTCCAAAATCACTTGCGCCGTTCGAAGCTTTGATCAGGATTTCCTCGGGAGTCTGGTAGAGCCATTCGCGGGGTTCGTTTTCGGCTTCCCATTCGCGGCCTTCGCCACTGCGGGGATAGGAAGTCATGTAAACCGCAGTCCCGGCAATCGGCATGGAACCTTTACCGCCTGCCATACGATCGCGTATTTCACCGCCAGATCCGGTTGCAGCGCCATTAAAAGGTTCAACAGTGGTGGGGAAATTATGAGTTTCCGCTTTCAGCGAAATTACGGTTTCAATCTCGCGGGTTTCGAAATAATCGGCTTTGTCCTGGGTTGCAGGTGCAAATTGCTCGGCAACCGGTCCTTCGACAAATGCCACGTTATCCTTATACGCCGAAACGATCCGGCCGGGATGCGCTTTAGAAGTTTTTTTTATGAGTTGAAAAAGGCTATCGGTTTGTTCTTCGCCGTCAATTACAAAAGTTCCGTTGAAGATTTTATGCCTGCAATGTTCGGAGTTAACTTGCGAAAAACCAAAAACTTCGCTGTCGGTAAGTTTTCGTCCCAGTTTACGGCTCACACCGTCGAGGTATTCAATTTCCTCCTCACTCAGGGCAAGGCCTTCTTTTTTGTTGTAAGCCGAAATATCGTCAATTTCGATAATGGGTTCAGGCTGTTTTACTATGGTAAATATATCCTGACCTAGATCATGGTACAAACGCTGTAACATGTGATCGTAAGCTGCGTTTTCATCGTGAACTTCAGCAAATTCCTCGATCCGGAGTATACCGTCGATGCCCATATTCTGGGTAATTTCAACGGCATTGGTACTCCAGGGCGTGACCATTTCGCGGCGGGGTCCAACGAAAAACCCGGCCATTTTGCTTTCGCTAACCTGCCGGGCTTCACCAAAAAGCCATTCCAGCTTCGGGATATCATAGCCTGTTATTTCTATTTGATGATGTACCGCATACACCGTTTTGTCCTTGCGAAAGAAGTGAATCATGCCGAATTTGTTTTTCCGCTGCAAAGATAGGAAATCCCACACAGGCAAAATCAAACAACTTTTTACGGATTATTAACCAGCTTTGCTAATTGAAATAAAAATTTCTTCGTATGTAAAGTATCTCAAAATATTCTTTGTCGTGTCCAAATCCTGAATTATTATAATAATTACCGATTATACCCCTGAACTGTTATGATTTATGTTCCATTCCCGCATAAGCGGCTAATATATGCGGCATTTTTAACTTCGTGCCTTATAATTAACCCTTTAAATGGATACAGATATAGAAAATCTCAACACTAAGAATCAATAAACTCCACATTATTAACCACTTCATGTTATTTGGTCGCTATTTAGGAGTACCTTTGCCGCCTTAATCTTAAACAATTTAATGAATACATTTGAAGAACTCGGTTTACAGGCTAATATCCTGAAAGCCATTAAAGAACTGGGGTTCGAAACCCCGATGCCCGTGCAGGAGGCCGTTATCCCGCGAATAATTGAAAACAACACCGACATTGTTGCCCTGGCGCAAACAGGAACAGGAAAAACCGCAGCTTTTGGATTACCGCTGCTTCAACTTATCGATCCTGACAACAAAAAAACACAGGCACTCATTCTGAGCCCTACACGCGAACTGTGTATGCAGATAGCAAGTGACCTGGATTCTTACTCAAAATATATGCCTAATATTAAAGTTACTGCCGTTTACGGTGGTGCAAGTATTGAGGCACAGGCAAAACAGCTGAGAGCAGGCACCCAGATTATCGCCGCTACCCCGGGCCGTATGCTCGACATGATTATGCGTAAATATGCTGATCTGTCGGAAGTACAGTTCCTGGTGCTCGACGAAGCTGACGAAATGCTGGATATGGGATTTGAGGAAGATGTTCAATCAATTATTGAAAGCACTCCCAAAGACCGTCATACATTCCTTTTCTCGGCTACCATGCCGACGGATGTTGAAAAAATTGCCCGGCGGTATATGAAGAACCCGGAAACCTTGAGTATGGGTCAGCGCAACGTTGGCGCTACGAATGTTAAACACATGTACTATCTAACACATGCCAGGGATCGTTACACGGTTCTGAAACGTGTTGCCGATTTTCATCCCGAGATGTATGCCATTATTTTTTGCCGTACACGCCAGGAAACACAGGAAATTGCAGATTCACTTATCCGCGACGGTTACGATGCGGATGCATTGCACGGCGACTTATCACAATCG
>CAISRK010000493.1 GCA_903887815.1 uncultured Bacteroidales bacterium
CCCCGTATATGGGATCATGAAAACGCTTGCTGAAAAACCGTATTCCAAGCGAAAACGAAGTGCTGTACATCACCGTTGTCATTTTACTCGACTTTCGCGAAATCATGTCAAATAGTTCTTTCATACTTTCAGCCTTACCGGCAGTTTTATACTCTGACTTAACTTATTGTAAAAATTCCCCGCCTGCAGCGGGCAGGCAAGTCCCAAAATCCAAATCCCAAATTCCAAATCCCAAATTCCAAGACCGCAATCCAACATCTAATATCTAACATTCGACATCCCACATCATTATTCCTACATCCCTAACCCCAAAATCCTATCACCTAACCCCTAGCATCCTTCATTATCAGCCTGGCAGCCATTTCGCCCGAAATAAGTGCAGGGGGAACACCCGGTCCCGGGGCCGTTAACTGACCGGCATAGAAAAGATTTTTAACTTTCTTACTTCTCATTTTTGGTTTAAGAAATGCGGTTTGCATCAGCGTATTAGCCAAGCCGTAAGCATTTCCTTTAAATGCGTTATAGTCATTCTCAAAATCCCGGTGGGCATAACTCCGTTTGAAGACAACATTTTCGCTTATATCCTGCCCGGTAAGTTCTTTGAAACGGTCAAGAATGATCCGGAAATACTTTTCACGGGTTTCGTCGGTATCCTCAAGCCCCGGAGCTACAGGAATGAGAACGAAAAGATTCTCCATTCCTTCAGGCGCAACCGTATTATCTGTTTTTGAAGTACAGCTGAAATACAACGAAGGTTTTTCGGGCCAACCCGGATTCTCATAAATTGCTTCCGAATGTTTGTTAAGGTCCTGGTCGAAAAACAGGGTGTGATGTTCCATTCCCTCAAGTTTTATGTCAATTCCGAGGAAGAATATTAAGGATGAAGGCGACAGTACCCTTGATTCCCAGTATCTTTCGGTGTACGATTTATATTCATCAGGAATCAGGTGCTGCTCAACATAATGATAATCAGCCGAGGCAAGAATGTAAGGCGCTTCAAACTTTTCGCCTGCTGCAATTACCGAGGTTATATTAGCCCCGCTTACCTCAAGTTTCTCGACAGGACAATTGTATATCAGTTTCACCCCCAGTGAAACAGCCAGCTCAACCATACCTTCAACAACGCTATACATTCCGCCAACCGGGTACCAGGTTCCGAGCTTAATGTCGCCATAATTCATCAGGCTATAGAGTGCAGGTGTGTTTTTGGCCGTGCCTCCTAGAAAAAGTATCGGGAACTCAAGCATTTGCCTGAGGCGGGGACTCTTGAAATATTGTTTCAGGTGCTTATCGAATGAACTGAACATGTCGAGCCTGAAGGCTGATGCAAGCAGCTCAGGCCGCGCAAATTCAAACATCGACAGCCCGGGCTTGTAAACAAACCTGCTCATTGCTACTTTATACTTATACTCAGCCTCAGCAAGAAACTTAGCTAGTGCAACCCCGGCACCGGCTTCTTCTTTTTCAAAAATATCTACAACCTCTGCGAAGTTTGCAGGCACATCAACTATTTCATCCTTGCCAAAATAAAAACGGTACGAAGGATCGAGTCGCTGTAACTTGTAGTAATCCTGAGGGGTTTTGCCGAAAATGGCAAAGAATTTTTCAAACACATCCGGCATCCAGTACCAACTGGGGCCCATATCGAAAGTGAAGCCGTTTTCGGAAAATTTCCTGGCTCTTCCTCCGGGCATACTATTTTTTTCAAGAACGGTAACATCGAATCCATCCTGTGCAAGCACCGATGCTGCTGCCAGCCCTGAAAACCCTGCTCCGATAATTAATACTTTCTTTTTGGTCATATAAATAAAAACTATACTTATAACACAGTTAATCCTGTTTTGTTTAATAATATCTCAAATATATTAAACATTTATATTCGGAAATTGTCATCCTAGTTCTCTTCTTGCACGGAAATATTGTATATTTTTGCAGGTGAATTTGATAGCATAATTATTACTTCACAGATTCACAATAAATAAAGCGAAAAAATTCGGGTAAAAGTTTTTTATTTGAAGTAATTGTAGTAATTTTGCAGCCCGAAAAATGGAAAGATAAGCAATTAAACGTTACAGAGATATGTATTTGACGCCTGAAATTAAAAAGGATTTATTCAAAGAAAACGGACAATCTGATGCAGATACAGGATCAGCTGAAGGCCAGATAGCCCTCTTCACCTTCCGTATTAAACATCTTACCGAACACCTTAAAGAGAACAAGAAAGACCTGGCTACAATGAGGTCATTAGTTCGGTTGGTTGGTAAACGTCGTAAGATGCTTGATTATCTTAAGAAGAAACAAATTGATCGTTACCGTGCTATTATTGCCAAGCTTGGGCTTCGTAAGTAATAGAACATACAGTATTTTTTACAGGGAAAGGCAATCTTCAAGTTGCCTTTTTTTGTATTGATACACATGAACTTAACAAACCCGGGTTTTTGAATAACCATTTCAGAAATTCATTATAAAATCCAGACATGTTGATCCGTGGTGCTCAATTCAACCTGTCTACAAAAAGAAAACGAAAGCACTGGTTGTTACATAAACAGATAAAAAAGAGGTAAATTATGGAAGGAATTGTTAAAACCTTCGACATTGGCGACGGTCGCCTGATTTCGATCGAAACAGGTAAACTTGCCAAACAGGCTGATGGAGCTTGTGTTGTAAAGATGGGCAATACTATGCTGCTTGCTACCGTTGTAGCGGCAAAGGAAGCCAAAGAAAATGTGGATTTCATGCCACTCTCAGTTGAGTATCGTGAAAAATATGCTGCCTCAGGCAGGTTCCCGGGTGGATTCTTTAAAAGGGAAGCACGTCCCTCGGATAGTGAAATATTGATCTCCAGGTTGATCGACCGCGCTCTGCGCCCGCTTTTTCCTGACAATTATCATGCTGAAGTACAGGTTATCGTTACACTTATTTCATCCGACGATGAAATTCTGCCCGATGCACTTGCCTGTCTTGCCGCTTCAAGCGCCCTTACAGTATCGGATATCCCTTTCAACGGACCGGTAAGCGAAGTACGTGTTGCCCGTATCGATGGCAGCTATGTGGTTAACCCTACCATAAAACAACTCGAAACCGCTGATATTGATATTATTGTTGCTGCTACAGCTGCAAATATCATGATGGTTGAAGGTGAAATGAAAGAAGTTTCGGAGCAGGCCATGGTCGACGCCATTGAAGTTGCTCACAAACACATAAAACTGGCATGCCAGGCTCAGGCTGAACTTGCTTCGGTTATCGAAAAATCGAGCCCGAAACGTGAATATTGCCACGAGAAAAATGACGATGACCTTAAAGCATCCATTTCGACATTCTGCTACGACAAAATTTACACAGTAGCAATGTCAGGTTCGGGCAAAAAAGAACGCACCGAAGCATTTGCCGCAATCAAGCAGGAATTTGCCGAAACGCTCGACACAGAATTTGCAGCCGCAAACGGACCTCTTATCGGCCGTTACTATCACGACGTGGAGAAAAAAGCAATGCGTGATATGATCCTTAACGATAAACGCAGGCTCGACGGGCGCAAACTTGATGAAATACGCCCGATATGGAGCGAGGTTGATTACCTGCCAACAGCTCACGGTTCAGCAATTTTTACCCGTGGCGAAACACAGTCACTTACTACTGTTACATTAGGTTCAAAACTGGATACCCAGGATATTGACGGAGTTGTTATACAAGGTGAGCAGGATTTCCTGCTTCATTACAATTTCCCGCCATTTTCAACCGGTGAAGTAAAACGTATTATGGGTGTCGGACGCCGTGAAATCGGTCATGGAAACCTGGCACTCAGGGCTCTTAAGCCGATGATGCCAAGCAAAGATATTAATCCGTATACGGTTCGTATCGTTAGCGATATTCTCGAATCAAACGGATCATCATCAATGGCAACGGTTTGTGCAGGAACACTTGCACTTCTCGACGCCGGAGTTAAACTGATTAAACCGGTTGCAGGTATTGCAATGGGTCTGATCACCGAAGGATCGAAATACTCGGTCCTAAGCGATATCCTGGGCGATGAAGATCACCTCGGCGATATGGACTTCAAGGTAACCGGTACACGCGACGGTATTACCGCCTGCCAGATGGACATTAAGGTGGATGGCCTTTCGGCCGAAATAATGGCTAAAGCTATGGAGCAGGCTCGTCTCGGTCGTTTACATATACTTGGCGAAATGGCTAAAACCATCACCGAGCCACGCGAAGATTACAAACCTCATGTTCCGCGTATCGTTAAAATAACGATTCCACGCGAATTTATCGGTGCAGTAATCGGACCAGGCGGTAAGATCATTCAGGAAATGCAGCGCGAAACCGGCTCAACAATTGTTATTGAAGAAGTCGGCGAATTTGGAATTATCGACATTGTTTCGAACAACAAAGCTTCGATCGATGCAGTTAAGGAAAAAATCAAACGCATAGTTGCCGTTCCTGAAGTGGGTGATGTATACCATGGAACTGTTAAGACTATAACTGCTTTTGGTGCTTTCGTCGAAATCCTTCCGGGAAAAGACGGTTTGCTTCATATCTCCGAAATTGAATGGAGCCGCCTTAAAGATGTGGAAAGCGTACTGAAAGTAGGCGATAAAATTGATGTTAAACTTATTGAAGTAGATCCGAAAACCGGGAAACTGAAACTTTCACGTAAAGTGTTGCTTCCACGTCCGGATCAAAGCAACGAGACCAAATAAGGCTTCTGAAGCAAGGCACCTTCCTTTATTTTCAATAGGGAAGGTGTTTTTTTTCACAAATGTGAAACCTTAACCTCAATTCTTTCGTATTACAGAACGCCAACACAAATTTATTATATGAGGCAACTCAAAATTACTAAGCAAGTTACAAACCGCGAAACCGCATCGCTGGATAAATACCTCCAGGAAATCGGAAAAGTGGAACTGATCACAGCCGAAGAAGAAGTCCAGCTCGCTCAGCGAATCAAGCAAGGCGACCGCGCGGCCCTCGAAAAACTCACAAAAGCAAATCTACGTTTCGTTGTTTCTGTTTCTAAACAGTATCAAAACCAAGGACTCAGCCTGCCTGACCTGATCAACGAAGGAAACCTCGGCCTCATTAAAGCAGCACAACGCTTCGACGAGACCCGTGGATTCAAATTCATCTCGTATGCTGTATGGTGGATACGTCAGTCAATTTTGCAGGCTTTAGCCGAACAATCACGTATCGTGAGGCTGCCACTCAATAAAATCGGGGCCATCAACAAAATCAACAAGGCTTACGCCAAACTCGAACAGGAATACGAACGCGAACCTAACAGCGATGAAATTGCCACATTACTCGAAATAAGTGAGAATGAGGTAAAAGAATCGATGCGTAACAGCGGCCGCCACGTTTCGATGGATGCACCGTTAATCCAGGACGAAGATAACACCATGTACGATGTACTTCGCAGCGATGACGGCCCGACTCCCGAAACCGGATTGCTCTACGAATCGCTCCGTAAGGAAATTGACCGTGCGATTTCAACACTTACTCCGCGCGAGGCCGATGTCATCAAGCTTTATTTCGGTTTGAACGGAAGCCATCCTTATACCCTCGAAGAAATAGGTGAAAAATTCGATCTTACCCGCGAACGCGTAAGGCAGATCAAGGAAAAAGCTATCCGCAGGCTTAAACATACTGCACGTAGTAAAATACTAAAAACCTACCTTGGTTAAATGAAATATGAGCGGATTTAGGTCCGCTCTTTTTTTTATCCGATTTTTCTATAACTTTAAACCCTCTTAAGGCCATTTCACTCAGGTAAACATATTGCTTTTTTCAACAAAAATTGATGAACAAATCCATCCAAAAGAAAAAGCCTGACTCATAACTCATAATTCATAACTCTTAATTCAACATACTGCCATGCCAATCATTGCTCCTTCCATTTTATCGGCTGATTTCCTGCATTTGGGCAGGGACATTGAAATGATCAATAACAGCCAGGCAGAGTGGATACATATTGATGTAATGGATGGAGTTTTTGTGCCCAATATTTCTTACGGGATTCCAATTGTGAAAGCCGTCAGAAAAGCAACCACCAAACTACTTGATGTTCACCTGATGATCGTTCAGCCAGAAAGATATTTTGAAGCTTTCCGAAAAGCTGGGGCCGATATTCTCACTTTTCACTTTGAAGCCTCAGTTCATCTGAACCGGTCAGTCGCACAGGTAAAGGAACTGGGAATGAAAGCCGGGGTAGTCCTAAATCCGCATACACCGGTCCAGG
>CAISRK010000494.1 GCA_903887815.1 uncultured Bacteroidales bacterium
AAATTACACTAAAACGCTATAAAAAAATATCAAACATTTTTGAGAATGTTTGATATTTTTTAACCACTTTTGAACATCAATAAATAGTCAACCTATTTTAGGACTCTACAACCTATTGGTATTTATTTTAAAATAAGCTTTTGCATTTCACGGGTATGATTCCCGCTTATCTTAATCAGGTAAACGCCTTTGGCGAGTTTAGCCAGGTTAAGCGTTTCCGACAGGGATGGTTTCGATTTTATAGCCTGTTCGAATACTACCGATCCCTGTATATTGATCAGCGAAACGGTAATATCTTCTGTTGGTTGTTGCGAATACAGGGTTACGATTCCGCTTGCAGGATTTGGATAAATCAGGATTCCCTTTTTTTCAAGGGATTGGATGCCAACATTCGGAGTACCTGCTATTTCAATATTATCGAGGTACAGGTTATTGCCGTTGCGGTTGTAACTTTCGAATGCTATGCGCACACCTGGTTTTCCTGCCCATGCGGTAAGGTCAACAATATTGCATAAACTGCCCCAGCCTCCGCCGCACCAGTCATCGCCATTAACAGGAGTAAAAGCTGTGAGTTGCTTGGGAACTGTTGCCAGGGTGCCTTCGCCTTTTTCGCCTGCGGCAAATACGCGGGTCCAGGTCGAACCACAATCATCCGACACAAGTATTACGAGCGAATCCGAAATGGTCGTAAACCGGTTGGCATAGGCATGTTCGAAGGTCATGAAAACAGGAGTTGTGCCAATAAAATTATATGGTGGCGAAATAAGCCTGTCGCGGCGTCCGGGAGGAACCGAATAATTGAAGAAATTAATCCAGGCTGCCTGGTGTCCGGGGGAATTGCCATCGACATTTACATAACCCCAGGTAATGTAATTATCAGGATTTTCGATGGTCCATCCTTTACTGCTCATGGAGTTGCCTTCGAACGATTCGCTGTATGGCGTTTTATAACCTCCCACCACAATATAGTTTACTCTCGAAAGGCTGCGCGTACCAATAGTATTGCTGGCCTCAAGGGTAATGGTATATCCACCGTATGCGGTAAACCGCACCTGGGGGTTTTGCGAACTGGCACTCGTTCCGTTTTCATAAACGTACGTCGATGGGGTAATGGTCCACGACCAGGTACCGGGACAATATTTTGTTGTATCAGTCAACTGTACAATGGTATTCATATCGCAAACCGCTATAGGGGAAGCTTCAAAACCAATCAGGGGCTTAAGTGTATCGCTCACAGTAATATAAGCTATTTTTGTCCTGGAGTTTGAGCCGCTGGCGTTTGTTGCTGTAAGCTGAACATCGTATTTGCCGGGAGTAGTGTATACAATTCCCGCGGGATCCTTCACTTCGGAAGTAGAAGGATTGGCCCCTGCGAAACTCCAGTGCCACTGGCTGGGAATTCCTCCCGTCATGTCAGTGAAATTGATAGGGCAACCACTAGGTATTATGGTCCTGTTGGAAGTAAAATCGGCCTCTGGGACAGCTGAGTACATGTCCGACTTCCACATACCACGGCCGAAAGTACTCACTTTTATCCTGTCGCCTTCGGGTGTAACAGGATCGTAATATATTTCAACCTCGGTGGCTTTGATAGAAGCAGGTAATCCATTGCTGAAAGGTACCCAGTCGGCCATTGAATTATCCTTGTAATACACTCCGGCATCGGAGCAAACATATAATCCTTCAAGACTGTTTTTGTAGTATACAATGTTTGAATAATGGATTGAGGGCAGGCCACCCGAAATATCGGTCCAGGTTGCCCCTTTATTTTCCGATTTAAAAACTTTTTTATCCTGTGTAACATAAACTGTATTTTCTTCGACAGGACTTGCTTCAATATCGGATATTACCGAATTGGAAGCGAGTTGGGAAGAAATGTTTATCCATGATGGATTTACATCTAGGGCATCGGTGCTCAGAAAGAGTGATCCGCCGCTTGAGGTATACAGTATTTGTGGATTCACAGGCGATTGTTCCAGAACGGATAGATTTGACGTATTAATGGCCGATATTTTCTTCCAGGTAACAGTCGCTGAATTGGGGTTTTTAATATTTGTGCTTCGCCAGATGTTTTTATACCCGATAAACATGGTATTCGGGTCATTTTCTGCAATAATAAAAGGTGTAACCCATGCACCGTCCTCGGTAATGCCGTTCACCCCGTTACCTGCGATTTGTCGTGCATTGGTGCCGGTAACCCTATTAATGGCGCCATAATAAATAGTAGTGTACCTTACCATAGGATCAGTAGGATCAATGGCGCATTCCATGCCGTCGCCTCCGCCTATCGATATCCAAGCATCGTAATCAAACAAGGAAGTCCCGTTATCCTGGTACCCGTTCACAACAAGGTCGTCGATGGTAGCACTTTGTCCAAGTTTGTATGCCTCACTGATAGCCAGTCCTGTTGTAATTTCATTCCACGATACACCCGAATTGCTTGTATAATATATTCCCCCGTCGTTTCCAAGGAAAATCCTGTTATCAACCGGGTTTACTTCAAGTATATGTTGGTCGGCATGTACCTCGGATACCCCGCAGCCACCATACCAGTGACCAGAGATCTGCCAGGTTGCACCTCCGTTTAGAGACCGCCACACGTTTACACCACCAACATAAATAATATTGGCATCAACAGGGTCGGCTGCTAGCGACAGATCGTACCAGGCCTGGCCGCCAGTCCCGGAACCATCGCATGACCAATCCATTATATTCGGGGAACTCGACATTTCAGTAAATGTGAGCCCTCCATCTGTCGAACGGTACAAACCCCTGAAGCCGTTATCACTTTTTGCTAGTAAAAAATAAACATATTCGGGTTGTGCTGGTGTAACAGCAATTACACCTCTAGCAGCGGATGGAATTCCTGAAGTAATATTCGTCCAGGTTTCACCGGCATCTGCTGAACGATAGAATTTACCTCCTTGTGTGGCATAAATAATTTCCGTATTCCCGGGTTTGAAAGCAGCATCTTTATAACCGCCTCCGGTCTTCATTACCCATGTTTGGCCTGCATTCACTGATTTGTATAAACCGCCGGTTGTCGCAGCATAGAGTAAATGCGAATTTGTATAATCGATAAGCAAACGTCCTACAGTTTTATTGCCCATCCCGTTATTCGAAAGTTGCCAGGTTTCACCACCATCGCTACTCTTCATAACTCCCATGCCAGGGGCATCGCCTCCATCCCTGTCGCCGGTACCAATATACATGATCAAAGGGTCCGCCGGATCAATTACTATAGCCGAAACCCCGAGTGTAGGCAGCATATCCGTGGTGGTCGACCAGTCATTTCCACCGTTAGAGGTACGCCATAACCCGCCTGCAGGTGTACCGATAAAAATCTTTTCGGGATCGATAGGATGGCAGGCAATTGCGTTGATCCGGCCTAATCCCTGGTAACCGCCTCCCATTGCAAATGGTCCCTGGCTGATCCAGTTGCCCGCTAAAGTGGTTGTATTATCGTATTGTGCAATATAGCTGTTGTATGCTTTCATTACTGCATCGGGTGCAGGCATTTTGCCATCAGGACTAACTCGTTCCTTCATCATGCTTTCCCAGCGTTTAAACGGTTTCCAACCGCATCCTTTGGTAATAGGTCTGTTTTCCCAGTATTTGTTGAAAGCGCTCTGAATGCTATAGAAATTAGCATCAGGATCCTGCATCATCTGGATCCAGTATGGATATTGCGAAGTGTCAGCAGGACTGGTAACGGTTTGTGCTTTAGATTGTACGGATACAATCATCATAAGCAGAAATAGCAACAACAGGTAGGATTTTTTCATTTCGGGGAATAAAGTGTAAATTGTGATCAAAAAGTTATTCGTATCAAGGCAATTAAACTATTTTTCATCACTTTATTGATGAAAGCAATGGACATTATAATTTAACCTGAAAAGTAGACTATTCAGTATTAACAATAAACAGAAACATTATTTGCTTTGAACAGGTGTAACCTGGGTTTTCTCCCCTTTAAAAACATACCCTGCTTCGTTGATTGCATCGCCAATGGCTGCCAGCGAAGTCTTTGTAGTATCAAAGCTCACAACAGCAGTTGAATCGAGGTGTGATGCTTTTACCGAGGTAACGCCGGCAATTTTGCTAACAGCTTCCTGAACTGTATTTTCGCATCCCGTGCAGGTCATGCCTTCAACAGCTAAGGTCATTGTTTTTGTGGCAGTTGCAGCAGCCTGTGATGCATTGTCGCTTGTTGATTTTCCTGTACATCCGGCTACTAATGCAGCAACCAGTAAAATAAAAATAAGGTGTTTCATCCGGTTCGAATTTGATTCCAAAATTAAAGATTATACCAATGCGAAACCAAGTATCTAAAAATAAGCATATCAATTATTTCACTGCAGTTTTACCCTGGTAAATGAATATCCGCGGTTGCAGATATATAACTGTATAGGGCATTCAGGTGAATTTTTGTCGGGTTGGCAAATCTGGCTTGTCGCCCGAAAAGCAGGCATCTCGCCCAAAAATCCATATTAATTCGTAAATTTGTTTTATAACTCATCCGACAGATTCCTGAATACAATAGCTAACAAAAGCACCATGAACGAACTACTTTCGAACAATTATATCCGTATTATCGGAAGCACACTGGCAGTTTATCTTTTTATTGTAATTGCCATCCGACTTTTCGGCAAAAAGGAACTTGCGCAACTATCGGTTGTTGACCTTGTTTTCATCCTTTTGATAAGCAATGCGGTACAAAATGCCATGGTCGGGCCCGATTCAACTTTGTTGGGCGGGCTTGTTGCCGCTTCAACTCTGTTCCTGGTAAATTATGTACTGAAATATCTATTGTACCGCTTTCCTAAATTTGGGAAGATTGTTCAAGGCGATGCTACTATGCTTGTATACCAAGGAAAAATGATAAAATCACATATGGAAAAGGTAAGAGTAAGTGAAGACGAACTTATGGAGGCCATACGTGAACATGGCGTTAATTCGGTTAAGGAGGTCGACCTGGCTATAATGGAAGTGGATGGAAGCATAAGCGTGCTTTCCGAAAAATACCAGAAAAAAACGGTAAAACGGCGACAGGCTCATAAGACACTTAATCAGCAGAATTGAGAATGTCGGATTTCGGATGTCGGAAGTGAGAATTTGAGAATGAACAATCCACTTTAAACCACAGAACCCTCAATGAAGGTATTGTAGCAGAAAGCAAATCCGCAATCGCAAATCCGAAATTGCAAATCCACCGGATTGCTCCTCACCTTCGTCCCCTTATTCCTCAAGCGCCGTCAAATCTCCAACATCCTGCCCAAGAGCCCTGGCTTTGATAACACGGCGCATGATTTTTCCTGAACGTGTTTTGGGCAGTAAATCGGCAAATTCAACAAAGGCAGGCCGTGCAATAGGACCTATTTCTTTGGCCACATGGGTTTTCAATTCTTCGGCAAGTGCCCCGCTTGGAGCAATGCCCTGACGCAGTATAACTGTGCAGTGAATAATATTCCCGTGGAGTTCATCCGGCAAAGCAATTGCAGCTGCTTCGGTAACTGAAGGATGGCTCACAAGCGCACTCTCTATTTCGGCCGAACCCAGCCTGTAGCCGCTTACCTTTATTACATCATCAATTCGACCGATGATCCAGTAGTACCCGTCTTCGTCTTTACGCGCCGAATCGCCGGCAAGGTACCAGCCTTGTTTGGAATATTTTTCCCAGTATTTTTCCACATACCTCGCAGGATCGCCCAGAATGGTGCGTGCCATGCCCGGCCATGGATTCTGTATCACAAGGTTGCCTTCTTCACCTGCTTTTACTTCTTCACCCTGGTCGTTCACAATGGCAATCTCGTTGCCAAAGAACGGTTTTGTAGCCGATCCCGGTTTTAGCGGGGTTATAGGCAAAGGGGTGATCATAAAGCCACCGGTTTCGGTCTGCCACCAGGTATCCATTATCGGGCAGCGGCTTTTGCCAATCACCTCGTAATACCATTTCCATGCTTCAGGATTGATAGGTTCACCAACTGATCCAAGTAAACGCAGCGAACTCAGGTCGTGGCGCTCGGCCCACGAAGCACCGAAGCGCATCAGGCCGCGTATTGCAGTAGGGGAGGTGTAAAGGATATTTATTCCATACCGTTCAATCATCGACCACCATCGGTTCGGATAGGGATGGTTTGGTGCACCTTCATACATCATTATAGTTGAGCCGTTGATCAGCGGCGCATACACTATGTAGCTGTGCCCTGTAATCCAGCCCGGATCGGCGGCGCACCACCAGCGATCCTCGGGTTTGATATCGAATACATACCTGTGCGTGGTGGATGTATAAACAGCATATCCGCCATGGGTATGAACCAGGCCTTTAGGTTTGCCTGTGGTTCCCGAGGTGTATAATATAAAGAGCGGATCTTCGGCATTTGTTTTCTCGGTGCAGCATTTGCTTGTGGCAAGCGGCATGCCCATCAGGTCGTGGTACCAGAAATCGCGGTCATTTTCCATGTAGCATTCTTCGCCCGTGCGCTTTACCGTTATGCATACTTCAATAGTTGCCGAACGTTCCATGGCTTCGTTGGCGATGGTCTTCAACTTGGTGGCTTTCCCGCGCCTGAAACCACCATCGGCGGTTAAAAGGATACGGCTCTTCGCATCTTCGATACGTTCGGCTAGGGCTTCAACACTATACCCTCCATACACCACGCTGTGAACAGCGCCGATTTTGGCACAGGCCAGCATGGCAACTACGAGTTCAGGGATCTGAGGCATATAGATAGTAACCACTTCCCCCTTTTTAGCACCCATGGCCCGGAGTACATTCGAAAACTTGGTAACCTCACGGTTAAGCGCATGATACGAAAAAGTACGTACATCGCCTGGCTCGCCTTCCCAAATTATAGCCATTTTATTACGGGTGGCATTTTTCTGGTGACGGTCCAGTGCATTATGAACAATATTAATCTGTCCTCCGGTGAACCACCTGTAAAAAGGTTTATCGCTGTCGTCCAGTACTTTATCCCATTTCTTGTACCAGTCGAGGCGTTTAGCCTCGGTAGCCCAGAATTCCTCCCTGTTTTCGATGGAATGTTTATACAGCGAGTCATACTCTTTAACGGTTGCTTTCTTGATTACTTCTTTCGAAGGATAGTAAACCGTATTCAGTCCCGG
>CAISRK010000495.1 GCA_903887815.1 uncultured Bacteroidales bacterium
GGGACGAAATATCGGTAGAATCAGAAATATATTTCGTTCAGTCCCGTCAGGGACGAAATATCGGTAGAATCAGAAATATATTTCGTTCAGTCCCGTCAGGGACGAAATCGAATTATGAATATTGCAAGATATCAGAGGATTATGCCATTAACCTATCCAGCACAAGTTTAATCAGCCTTTCCACGTCGCTATGGTAGTCGGTTGCATAATTGTGAGTTACGCGGTTAGCAACAATAGTGCATATGGTGAGCGTTTCGTGCCCGAGCATTCTCCCTAATCCATACAGAGCTGAGGTCTCCATTTCAAAATTCGCAATACGATTGTCGCCGAATTCAAAACTTTCAATCAGGTGATTCAGCTCGGGATAAGCCAGTTTAAGCCTTAATTCCCTTCCCTGCGGGCCGTAAAAGCCAGGTGCAGTAAGAGTTATTCCATGAACCAGGTTTGTCCCCATTTTATCCATCAGCATCTGTGAACAAGGCACTGCATATATACCCGGAAGATTTTCGTTCCAGCGGACATGAAGCGTAAAAGCCTCGGCCAGATCGGCATTCATAACGCTTTTACCCTTTTCGTAAAAGTATAGAAGTCCATCCATTCCCATGCCGTAAGTTGATGCCACGAAATCGCCCGGGTGAATATCAGCCTGCAGAGCTCCGGCTGTCCCCAACCTGATTATATTGAGTTTAGTATGCGTTTTCTTAGGTTCGCGGGTGGCAAGATCGATATTCACTGCAGCATCAAGCTCATTGATAACAATGTCGAGGTTATCGGTTCCCATACCTGTTGACAAAACCGTCAGCCGTTTATTCCCTATTGAACCTGTATGTGTAAATAATTCCCGGTTCTGAACCGAGAAATCTATTTTGTCGAAATGCTTTGAAATTTCTTTAACACGTCCCGGATCGCCAACAACAATAATTTTATCTGCAACGTTTTCAGGTTTCAGGTGCAGGTGATAAACGCTTCCGTCGGGATTAAGTATAAGTTCTGATTGAGCTATCGGTGCCATAAGTATCAGTGGAAAAAAGTATATTTGTAGGCAAAAGTAATCAAAAAGTAAAAGGATGAATAAAATACTCATACCTGTTGATTTCGAACAGCAATCGTTTCTCGCTACAGAGCAATCGTATAACCTGGCACGGCTGATTAAGGCTGAAATCTTATTGCTATATGTATTTGAGCAGTCCGGCATGTTCAGCGGTATTTTCAGCAGCGACCAGAATAACGAACTTCTCTCGAAAATCGACGAAAGGCTTGCTGAAATGGCCGGGAAAGTGTCAATTTCGAGCGGCCTGAAGGTATCGTATCGTCTCGAAAAAGGCAGGATTTATACCAAAATTACGGATGTTGCCAGGGAAATTGGTGCAAGCTATATCGTTATGGGAACACATAGTTCCGATGAAGGCGAAGCCCAGGACAAACGTTTCGGTGCCAATTCGTCGCGTGTTATCCGGCAGGCGCCCTGCCCGGTTATTACAATTAATTCAAAACATCTGTATAATGGTTGCAGGAATATCCTTCTGCCTCTCGATCTTACCAAGGAAACGCGGCAAAAAGTAACCTTCGGAATCGAAATAGCCAAAATCTATGGTGCAGGGATTAAAGTGGTTTCGGCCTTATGGTCGAAAAATGATCCGGCCGTTATAGGAAGGCTTTACCAACAGGGCGAGCAGGTGACTGATTTTATAGCAGCAGCCGGTGTTGCCTGTACATTCGAAATTATCGAAAGTCACGGGGGAGAGCGCACCCTGGTTCCTTCCATACTGAACTATGCTTCACAACAGGGCGATGTTGACCTAATTATTATATGCACCCAACAGGAAATAGGCATTGTTGAATTCTTTGTCGGCTCGCATGCCCAGGAATTTATGCGCCTTTCCGACATCCCTGTTATGTCGGTAATCCCGAAAGATCTCGGGTTCACTTCGCTATTTTCATAGCATCTATACCCTCTTCGGGAACAAAATGTTCCTGGTTTCTGGTAACTGGTTTCTTACAAAACAGAAGCTGAAAACACCTTTCTGAAAAAAATCATCCGTTCAGCTTAAAAAAAACAATTTAGTAAATACATGCTTGCAGAAATAATTACAATCGGCGACGAACTGCTTATCGGGCAGGTTATTGATACCAACTCGGCCTGGATGGCTGAGCAACTGAATAGGATCGGGATCAAAGTGCACCAGATAACCAGCATTTCCGATAACCAGGATCATATACTCCGGACCTTACATGAAGCCAGCGGGCGGGCCCGGCTTATATTAATAACCGGTGGTCTCGGCCCGACAAAAGACGATATCACCAAACAAACGCTTTGTAAGTATTTTGAAACCTCATTGATTTTCAGTGAGGAGGCATATAAAAATGTGGGAAAGCTTTTTTCGGCCCGCGGGGTAGCGGTAACTGAGATCAACCGGTTACAGGCTATGGTGCCGGCAAACTGCAAAGTGATACCTAACAGTAACGGCACCGCCCCCTGTATGTGGTTCGAAAAAGAGGGAGTCGTTTATGTTTCCATGCCCGGTGTCCCTTTTGAGATGAAAGGAATAATGGAAGAGGAAATCATTCCACGCCTGCTTGGCAGCCAGGAAAAGGTAATTATTCACCGCACCATTCTTACCGAAGGTGCAGGCGAATCGTTCCTTGCCACCCTTATAGAACCCTGGGAAGATTCGCTGCCTCCTTTTATAAAACTGGCTTACCTGCCCCAACCCGGCATGGTGCGCTTGCGGCTTACTGCATATGGAACCGACCGGGATGCATTGCAACTCGCGGTGAATAAGGCGGAGAAAGAACTACATACATATGCCGGTAAATATATTTTCGGTTTCGATGACGATACCATGGAATCGTTGGTGGGCCGGCTGCTGCGCGAAAAAGGGAAAACACTTTCCACTGCCGAAAGCTGCACCGGTGGAAACATTGCACAGCTTATAACCAGCATAGCCGGCAGTTCCGATTATTTTAAAGGCTCCATAGTAGCTTACTCAAATGAGATAAAGGAAAATTTCCTTGATGTCCCTCATCAAATATTGGTTGACTGCGGCGCTGTAAGCGAACAAACAGTGCTGGCCATGGCCGGAGGCATAAAGCAACGCTTCGGCACGGATTATGCCATTGCGGTATCCGGCATAGCCGGGCCCGGAGGCGGAACAGCTGAAAAGCCGGTTGGGACAACCTGGATTGCCATTGCGACACCAGCAGGAACCATCGCCAGGAAATTCCTTTTGGGCGACCACCGCGGACGGAATATCAGGAAAGCATCGGTAGCAGCGCTGAATATGCTGAGGAGAAATTTGATGGAAGAAATTTAAATCAAGGAATCCCGATTTCGGCACTAGAAAAAACTGCTACATATGCCTATCTGTCACATAGTTATGAACTGCATTTTACCTCAACGGTTCCTGCCATTCACATTTTGAAAGTTTTTTTTCAGAATGTTTTGATTTTTATAAAATTATACAGACCTTTGCACTCCATTTTGAAAAGCCTACAACTATGTCGAGAGTTTGCGAATTAACCGGAAAGAAAATGATCGTTGGAAACAGCGTATCCCACTCAAATATTAAAACCAAACGCAGGTTTTACCCGAATCTTCAAACCAAGCGCTTCTATATTCCTGAAGAAGACAAATGGATTACCTTGAAAGTTTCGACTTCTGTGTTGCGTACAATCAACAAAAAAGGCATCACTGCATGCCTGAAAGAAGCCCGCGAAAACGGCTTCCTCCTTAACAAGTAGACAATTGTAATGAATAGTAATTGAGCTGTTTCCCGCATGGGTAACAGCTTTTTTTGTTTCCATACTCATGCATTAACAAATTTTTTGAAAACAGGCAGTAAAAGCCTTACAAAAGGTGAGTAAAAGAAATATCTTTGCAGAGATGAGAAAAGGCATTGTACTTTCAATATTGATACTGTTCACGTTTTCGGCATTTAAAGCCAAAGCGCAGAAGTACAACGATCTTGTCCAGTTCTCAGGGGTTGTGGTCACTGCCGATAGCCTTCGCCCCGTGCCCTTTGCCAGTATAGCTGTCGCAAAAACAGGACGTGCAACATCATCGGATTACTGGGGATTCTTTTCTATTGTGGTTCACAAAAACGACCTGATTTCGTTTACAGCAGTGGGATACAAAACAGGCTTATTCCGCATCCCTGATACACTTTCCGAAAACCGTTATTCGCTTATACAGGTGATGTCGTCGGATACTATTATGCTTACCGAAACAGTGATTTATCCCTGGCCGAGCAAGGAACAATTCCGGCATGCATTCCTCACACTGGAAATACCTGACGACGATATCGAAATAGCCCGCCGTAACCTTGCTTACATGGAAATGCGCGAAATCTACGGTCGCAATTATGATCCGGAGCGTTATGGCTATACACCGGGTCAAAGCTACCGAAACTATATGAGTGCCCAATCTGATAAATTGTATTACAACGGGCAAACTATGCCTAACAACCTTTTAAATCCTATAGCCTGGGCAAAATTTATACAGGCCTGGAAACGTGGTGATTTCAAAAAGAAGCGATAGCACACAAACCTGTCACACAGCCTCGTTAAGACCAAGTATTTCAGGGAAATAAATTATCTTCCGGGTTCTTATTCCAACCGGTAATAGGTTGACATAAACAAATCGGAAATTTACCTCCCCAATTTATACTACTTTAGCAAACCAAACGTTATCATTTCCGGTAACAATATTAACTAACAGCTATCCCAGCAACCCGGCCTGATCTTGAAACTTCACACTACCCTTTCATTTCCCGTTACGAAAGCTGTAATCATTATCGTTTTCATGGTAATGAATTTTACAGGTTTTTCGCAACAACTTGGGATGATTACTGGTAAAGTTTCCGACGAAAAAAGTCAGCCTGTGGAACTGGTGAGTGTAAGCATTTTGGGGCTTCAGGGAGGAACAACTACCGATGCTGAC
>CAISRK010000496.1 GCA_903887815.1 uncultured Bacteroidales bacterium
ATGAATCGCAGACACATAAGGAAAAAAAAGTCGTAAAAATATCCAGAAGAACCATTGAGACACCTTTTGGAATACAAATATATGTATATATTTACATATATTTGTAAAATCACAGACAAATTATTAACAAGCTGCGATTGGTAAATTCCTGCTGGCACATTTATAATGTGGATCTTCCTGACCAGTCTTCAAACGGCCAACTTGGGATCACAGCCATGACAGGAGAAATTATTTTTCAGCCATCTGTTTCGCCACGCATCATCAGTATATCCCTGGACGTTTTACCTTCTAGTGTTTACCTTATACAATAGCAAGCTACAAATGGCCGCACCTATCCTGACGTTTGTAAAATATCAGGAACTTGCACTCAGATAAAAGGAAAAATTAACCTTAAATATAAAGTGAAATGCGGAGAAGTTGTGATTGAATTCCAGGCGGTGGGAGAAAAAGTTGAAGATCTTATCAAGGTCATTACCATGCGAATAATAGAGTGAGCACTAATAGGGTGAATCTTTCTTTCGTAATGCTATAATATTCTGTGACATCATTGTTCGGTAAAAGTTGATAATTGATCTTTCTATTCACTATACTACCTCCAAATACCCGTCTGTTAGAAAGATTGAAACAGTCTTAGGTACTTGCAACTTTGTGCTGTAAGGGGAGCACAAAAGCCGGATTTATTCCGGCTTTTTTCGTTTATGATTTTTTCATTTTTCATTTAGTGTTTTGGAGGATTCAGAAATCAAAAACAGTAAACACAGAATTAAGAATGATACGTAACAAGCAGATAAGTATGGCACACAATTGGCCGGTTAAATTCAATTTTCCCCCTGCCACACCAGGGCTTTGCCTGTTTAGATCAAACTATTGTTACGAATGTCTGTTTGCATTCGGTCTTAGTATATTGTATATTTGTAATAAGCATTTAAGTTCTTTATGTTTTGAGAAATGACTTCTGAAAAATACGAAGACATCCTTTGGGAACATCGCAATCTGCGTTGGTCAGCCAGGATCCTGGGTACGATTGAGGTAGTATTTTTATTTTACCTTGCCTTCACCGAGTTCTGGGAAGAAATAAGTAATCACAGCGCTTCGCCGATAATAACAATGATCAGTGGGCAGTATTTCCTCGCTGTCACATTAACCATAGTTTTTTTCGGACTTATCATTGCTTATTGGAAGGGAGGCCTGGGTGGCGGGATCTCACTTGCAAGTTACATAGTGTTATTTATCGGATGGGCCGATTTCCATGTGAATTTTATTCTTGGCATGGTACTGGCTTCCCTCCCTTCCATTTTATATTTTACATATGGTTTGACGGTTTATCTCGAACTTAAGAAAGCAGAACGGGATCAAACAAAAAATGGTTAAATATTTACCACTAGTCCTCTTCCTGAAAAACAATCTCACTTGCTGTTTGATGGCTTACCCCACGAATTGATAGAAATGTCAACGAATTCGGTTGTGTTCGATACCTGTTTTGAGTTTTCCATCACATATTCTGTAGTTGTCTTGGCTAAATACTGGAAATAATACTTAATGCCCTCTTCCCGAAACAGTTGATGTACTTCGGTGGTTATAGTCCTGCCAGGTGAGGGTGAAGTAACTGTTGTATACGTAGTATCCTGAAAACCAACTCCATCAATAGTATAGGAATTCATTCCGTCACCGTAAGCAACCGTTTCGCAATCCATAACATCGGAAGTTGATTTCGTCTGGCAATTGCCGTCCTGGCAATAAATCCAGAGCGAGTTACTTTGCCCTCCCCCAACAGGGGGATATGCATGAGTTGTAAAGGCGATATGCCTGTCAGTTGAACCAATGCTGACACGTACTTCCTGACCCCAAAAATATTTTGTCTGGGATTCACAATACTTCGTACTTACCCCATTCAAATATTCAGAGGTATGAGTTTCTTCGTCATTTGCCCAGGCATGTCTTCTCTCTGTAAATCCTTCCATCGTTTCTCCGATCAGTTCCACATCAACAGATTTATTTGTAGTATATCTTCCATTGCCCCATGATTTCATTTCAAGAACGGCACTAATATCACCCCGGTGTCTTTTCACTGTTTCCGAATTGATTTTCACGGGCATTGCATCTCCCAGTGTTTGTTCAAATGAAACTTTCTCTTCGAAACGGTATTCACCTTCAACCAGCCAGTCGGGCGTCTTACCGACTTCGATGTATGCAGGGCTGCCACAGTCATAGGTGGTTTCAGGATTCTGGGTTGGATGCCGGTAAGTAAGACGGCCGTCAACCTGTACTGTACCCTGCTTGCTTCCTGCCGTATATTTTGCACTGCATTTTCCTGATTCATCGGTATCCAGTGTCGAAGCATTGAAAGAGCCGGCATCAGCCATAATTTCGATAGTCCTGTTTTTTAAAGGGACACCGTCGCAATCGGTCAGTGTGATCTCAATTTTTGTCGATTCACCGGGCTTAAGTTTCGCTTTTTCAGGGATTACTTTCATGGTGGGTTTAATTGCAAAAGGTTTCCCTCCATCCCGTTTCCTTTTTTCGAAATCGAGACAGGTAGTGTAAAGCGGAGCAAACCCGGAAGCTGCATTGTACCCGGTGGTAATAGGATCGAAGCCTGCAGCAAAAGGGATATTGAACTCTTTCACCAGCTCCCTCGACCTGGCTGTTTCAAGTTTTAGCTGCAGGTTATAATTTGAACCATCTCCGGTAACCACGCCATAGATGATGTAATTACCGCTGGCAACTGAACCTGTGGCCGGCGGAATGTTAGGATGACCAATCCCGGATTTTATGGTTGTATTTATACTATCGGGTTCAGTAAAAAATGCAGCATCAAGCCGATGGAAACAATCGGCTGTTGCATCACTTCGAACACAATTTCGGATACCCCCGGCAATATAATAAAGATTGGTCCATTCGCGATAGGCTTTAAGCTGTTCGTTCACTGACATTGCCGCATAAGCAGGCACAGGAATTTTTACATCGTTATCATAAACAATGATCACCCTTTCCTTACATTCCTTACAGGTCTGGGCTAAAGAATTTCTACAAAAAATGCTAACGCCGATCAGGGTAAGGAGCAGAACCTTTTTCATAATACGCCATCCTTAAATTGTGGATAATTGAATAGTAAAGTTAAAATAAATTACTGGGCCTTGATGGATTTGGTGAAAATAGTCAGCTAAGAATAACCTTGTTTTCTAAACAAAATTCAGCAATAAGGGGATCGCCAAAGCCGAAATATTTCGGCTATTTTTTTTATGCTTTTTCACTTTGCGTTTTGTGTTCCGGAAATGTACCACATTGAACATCGTTCCGAACAGATATTTACCTGACATGAGCTGGTTTTTCACCAGTGTATAAAGCTGGTAATAAGCATTTCTGACACATATTTATTATATTTGCATTTAATCAATCCTGATGAATTAATTTTACTAAAATTCCAAACTATGAACTTTAGAACATTACTTCAAATTTTCACTTTCTCAATGGTTGCTTTGACATCTAAAGCACAACTCACAGGCGAATGGACCGATGAAAACGGTGCATGCTATAAAATCCGCCAGATCGAAAACCAGGTTTTCTGGTACATGGACAGCCGTCCCCGTGTGATCAACGTTTTCATGGGTTATCTGGCCGGGAACACAATTACCGGGACCTGGGCCGATGTTCCCGGTGGCACTATACAAGGATCGGGAACCCTGGCTCTGCGGGTCGAAAACCTTAACAGGATGGTAAAGACAGATCAGACCGGGAATTACGGAGGGTCGGTATGGACCCGGGGCGCCTGCAACAATACAGCCGGCAATACTCCCGGCACACGGCCTGACCTTTCAGGCACCTGGTACGACTATTCACCTGCATTAGGAATAGCAGGAGCTGTATCAACGATCAAACAGAACGGTAACAGCCTGGTGTTTACCAATAAATTCAACGATTCATCCGAAGGTTCGTTCCTCGATAACTCCACCGTTATTGCCAATAAGTGGGTTGGCGGGCTTAAAGCCAACCTTGAAAATAACAACACCAGGATAGCATGGAGCAACGGCTCGGTGTGGGAACGGAATTTACGAACATCCACCAGGCCGAACCTTGACGGGGTTTGGTACGATTATTCAGCCATTTCAGGTTATTCGGGGGCACTCAGTTACATCAAACAGAATGGCGACAAACTTGTTTTTACAAATTCGTTCAATGATTCATCGGAAGGGACCTTTATCGATAACACCACCGTAATAGCTAATGCGTGGCAAGGCGGACTGAAAGCAGCCCTCGAAGATAACGGCCGTAAAATTGTATGGACTAACGGTTCGGTATGGCAGCGGTCAAAAAGGTAATCTAGCTGCTTTCATTTGATCTAATATCATTTTCGGTTGGTGCTTTTACCAATCATGGAAATTTCAACCTAAAAGCTGGTCAATACTTCTTGGCGGGGATAGGTCAGGTTATCTCTATATCCCCGTGGAATTTAGCATGACATTTTAGCTTCATTCCGAAGGTTAATTTTGTATTTTTGAAGAAATTACAATTCCTCAATGAAGCGGAACCTGATCTATCTGCTTTGCCTGTTCTTATTACAGCAAATTCCGGCGCAGGATCGGACCAATATTAACATACATGCCGGTAATGGTTCTTTGCGTAGCCCCGGGGTTTATTTCAATCTGGTCGATGGCTGGTGGAGCTACCAGGGAAATGCCATTATAAGCTTCGACGGATCCGATTACGCCTACAATCCCGGCTCAGGCGGAACCCTTGTTTTCTGCAGCCAGGGCACATATTCCTATACAGTAACTCCGGAGGATGCTTCGAAAGCCATCATACGGGGCATAATAACAGTTGCTTCGAACATCGTAACTGTAAAAATCGAAATTGCCGATGCACACCGGATCGATATTTATGCTAAAGACCAGGCTCTGGCAGCGCTGCAGGACGCAGCTGTAAAATTTGACGGCATTACCCGGTTCACCGACACAACCGGGCTGGCTTCATTCAACCGGTATCCGCTAGGGACCTACACCTACTCGGTTTCGAAACCTGGTTATAGCAGCCTCGAAAACCAAACCCTCGAAGTAATGGCCCAGGTTGAAAAAATAGGGGTTACTCTAAAGCCATCCGTTTATGGCATCGGCGAAACCCCGGTAAACACCTTGAAACTCTTTCCTAATCCCACCTGCGGCAAGCTTTTTGTGACCCTTCCTGAAAACATGGGGATAGAAGTCACCCTGCGAATTACGAATCTCAATGGCACTGTTCTTTTTGAAAACAAAATTGCCTGCAGCCCAGGCCTGATCAATCTTGATTTGTCAGGATATGATAACGGCGTCTATTTTATTACTGTTCGCGGAAACAGATTCGTAAATGCGGTAAAACTGGTAAAAAACCAATAATACCTTTCTGTTAGTGCCAGTAGGAATAGATTTTGCTGCTTTTTCTGTTAATTTCACAATTAACCGGATATTTTAAAACCGGTTGCATAACCGGTAAAAATCTCCGGGACGGCATTCATGGGATGTTAATCCAGCATTATTCCTTACTGAACCTGTCACCGATATAGCGCAAGGCTTCGCTGATATCGAGGGCATTGCTTGAGGGCCCCACGCGTATATACATTTCTTCGTCGAATCCCGGTTGACGGAGAAAAGCCGGACGGTTGGACGGAATACAGCTGACAATACAAATTACTTTATCATCGATTTTTTCGAGGCGTGTGCTGACATAAGGGGTAAACTCACGCCCGAGACAATTGCGGATCAGGGTCCAGAGATGAAGCAGGAATTTATCTTCGTTCTGAAATTTATCCGTTTCAATACCTTCGATGGAACCGTCGTCGCGAACCCCGATTAGAAGGCTGCCTCCGGATGAATTCATAAAGGCGGAAATGGTCTTAAGACAGGATCGCTCAATAACCGGATTGGTTTTCCCGGCGCGTATATCCCAGCGGAGGGTTGATTTATACTCAATCGAATCCCCTTCACCTTCCTGTATCATAAGAGCGGCATTTTTACCCTGTCGTTCCTTTTGACCGAAAAGATCAAGAAAGGCATGGATGTGCGACACTTCGGAAAGCATCGCGGAATATGTCGCAGGGTTTTGCATTCGAAGCGAAATAAGTCCCTTGCAATATTCAACCGGGTTTATTTCGCCGGTAACAAGCAGGAGAGGCAGTACAATTCCGGAGCGATGCATACTGCTGAGCGCCTGCAGGGAAGCTTTTTGTGCAGCTGGCAACCGGGTGTACCAGATCTTCACTATGTGCGGAAACAGCGAGATCTCGCTGTCATCAGATAATGAAACATCACCCATTACATTCCCGACAAAATGATTTACTTTCCAGGTAAGGCCGGAAATTGTATTAAACGAAAAAATAAACAGCGGGTCATCAGGCGGAAATGCATCGATCCCGGATTTCCCTATCGTTTTAATGCGCACAAAAGGATCATTATCAAGTATCTCCTGCCAGATGGAAACAATAGGATCTTCACCCGAATGAAATGAGTCTGATAAATAGGAAAATATAAGCGGCGCAATGCTCACAGCCGATCCTGAACCATCGGGAAGCAGCAAATCGGTAAGGATCATCCGGATAACATTTTCCGAAGGATGTGAAATCGGGTTTCCCCCTGGTGTTAACAAGGGTTTTGCTCCGTCAAAAATCGTATACCCGGATTTCTCAAAACCGAAATCAAGCATACTGCGGTCATAAGTCATTGAAAACGTACCCGAATATTCTGTAAAATTCTTCATAAGTATAGTAGGCTTTGAATAAGCCAAATTAGTAAATTATTCTTCCGTTGGCTAATAATAGATTTAATCCTTCCGGATGATTTCATTTTCTTCCTCTTTATTAATCAGAGGTTCATTTCCCATTTGGGACAAGCATTTCACCAGCCAGTTGTTTTTAGCAATCAGGGGACCGGAACAACAATAAAAAGCCTTGTATCCTCTCGGATACAGGGCTTTTTGTTAATCAGCTATAAAAAAGAAGCAAAAACCAGATTTAGTAGCTTTTGAATGCTTCAGGGAAGCTACATTTACCATTCGGGAACTGTCATAGCTTTAATACCTGGTTCAGTAAACGATTGTTTTGTAATAGCTAACCGAATCACCTAGTGCCTCGTTTCGTTTTGATATTCAATCCTTTGCAAGGTACTTGCTGCTATTTTGACATTGCAATTAAAAAGGCATCACATAGCCAACCTCGAAGTGGTAAAATGTTCCGGTACCATAGGTATCGCAAAGCTGATTTACCTTAAGGAAGAGCGCATTGCCTTTTTCGAACTTTTTAGCCAGGGTAGCCGAGATAACACTCTGTACGCCTGTATAACTATTAGTTTCATCTTTCCCCAGTTCAGTCAGTTTTTCGCTGGAAACCTGGTAGGCAATATAAAAATCCGGCTGCAGCAACCATGCATCCGTGAGTTTGTAAACCATGTTGATATCGAGCCCAAGAACGCCTTCGGCCCAGTATTTATATTCAACAGTATTTCCATCAATACTGTGGATATATTTATAGTTATTGTGTTTCGCGTACTCAAATCCGGGTTTTAATCCTATATTGACATTCATGGATTGAGTTGGAGAAGTCTGCAAAAACCACCATGTAATATAAGCACCTGTTTCCAGTGAAGTAGCATTATCAGTAAGCAGGCCCTTTTTTGCCTTATCGTACTTATCATAAATTGCAAGTACTTCAAAGTCGACTTTGCCTTTCAAAGTTGCGACAGCCCTTCCATGGAATCCGTTGAAACCATATCCTTGTGCTACCCCGCCAAGAATTCCCAGCCCGCTTTTGTTCCGATCGAGAAGTTGCGATACCTGTGTAAATGCAGGTAACGCGATGAAAATGATTAAAGTTAAAGTAAGTAGTTTTTTCATAAATTGTTGTTTTGATTGGTTAAACGAAAAGTTTGTTGTGTTTAGTAATTAAAGAATTTTAAATGATAGTTTAGTTTCCTTTTATCGCATTCAGGTTATTAGGTCATACAATAGGATATTAGCAGCAAAATAAATCCTAACCTGGATTGCCTTTTGCTTATTAGCTTATTATAATTAGTAAAATTATAAACAGATTTAAAAATACAATGTAAGAAAAGTCTGAATTTCCTGTAAGATTTTTCCTGACAAAAATGAAAAGATATTTGTTAATTACAAAGGGTTGTAAAAAACTTCAACCTGCATGAAAAGAATAAAATATGTCGGCAGAAATATCATCCGAACTTATTTATATCATTTATAATCATTTAGTTACGTGATAGTTGATTCACCTAAACCGTCGTCGCGAAGTCCACATAAAAACCACCTGGCATTGAATGCCTGGCACAAAAACGAAATAAAATTCGGAACCGGTAATAATCTGAAAGCAGGTTTCTGTATTTCGACAGCATTATACATGCTCCTGATTTAGATACTCTAACGGCTTTTATTTTTCGCGGTCCGGTAAAAATCTGAACCAATTAAGCTAAATTCTATTGCATGAATACAATATATACTTACATACTTGCAAATTGCTTCAGTGCCGGCTTGCCTGGCAGACTTCATATTCTTTTAGTCTTAATTACAATGAGATTGGCCAGTCACATTTTACCTTGCCGAAACAAACATCTCGGATAAAATTCTTACAGTCTCTTTTGCCGCTATTTCAGGTTTTAAAGCTGTATCGGAAATACCGGAAACTACTTTGGAATAATTGTGTTCCAGTTTTCCTTTCACCTTCCATGCACTGATCAAAGTGGACGAAAGATAGGCGGAAAAATTATGATGACCCGAACCCGGCCTTTCACCATTTAAAAACAAAAATGAGTTTTCAATACATTGGATTTTTCCAATAACTACTTCTCCCGTTTAAACAGGTTCAAACCGGGATTGATACGATTACCGATCGATATTAAAGCCCGATCAAATAATTGTATGAAAGTGTTTTGAAAGAAGAAAACAGGTAATGCATAATACTTTGACCGCGTCTGTTGTTGCGCAAAATTGCCTGGCCTGAGCCGCGAAAGGATCTCAGAACATTGTATTCAGGTTGAACTGTATGACCCAGGATTTTTTGGTTGATCCCGAAACAATATATTCAGGCATGATATAGGCTGATAAATTTTTAGCAAATGCCTTGCCGAACCCCATGGCGAGAGGGATGATGTAATTATCTTCCTGCCAGTCGAAGGTACACACCGGGTTGACCATTATAAAATAACCTTTATTGAAAATGTAATCGATAAAAGGCTGGGCTGTCAGATAGTTTTTTGAAGGCCGCGATGAAGACCCGGCATACGAAAAATACTGGTTCACGAAAATTCCCAGCATAAGATGTTTAGGCTTGTTATAGATGGCAACAGCTACCAGGCCGGCCGTCCATTTACCCGATCCCAGCACAGGCTCGGTAGCTGCTGGAAAACCAATGCAGGGCCCAAAACCGATTTTCCCCCATGAAAATTTCCTGGCAAGCACTTCGGAAATGTTAATATCCCCGAGACCTGTGGCATTCAAAGGCGATGCCGGATCGTAAGTCTGGCTGATAACGGGTATTTCGACCCGCACCATTGTAAAGTATTTTTTATCCTTGGGCTTAAAGAAAGGCAGGTAAACACCATCATAGGGGATTACGATGCGCGTAATCAGGTCGAGTTGTTGCCCACCACTCTTGAAAACCGAATAATTGGGCTGTACCTGGAACTTGATTACCCTGGCAGCAGGATTGAGTGCATTAACTGCAGCCGCCTGGTTAACGGACTGCTGTTTGTCCTGCGCTTTACAAACTGTGCATAAAATGCAGACAAGCAATAAGAGTGAAGCATTCTTCCGGATCGACATTTAAGCGAATTTTTATTATATTTTCCTGTTTCTTAGGCAAATCTATGAAATATTTGATACGCAAATGGCAGCAGGCTTTATTATGCTTTTCGGTGAACTGTTAAAAAACGCAGGATTTCGTCCAGACCTACCGTTAAATAAGGAAAGCGGATAATTTACTTTCGTCAACGGATTACTGTTTTGCCCTGGAGTTCTGGAAATTATCTGGTTAAGTTCACAGCATTCAGCTCCCCGAAATCAACCACAGTCCCCCACTTTATATTGGGTTTTGGACCCATAAGGAAAACCAATTCTCCGCCATTTTTTAATTCATCGTACGAAAAATAAGGGTTGATCCACTCGTTACCATTAAGGGTAACTTTCTGTATATAAACATTCTGCTCTGACAAATTTTCAGCCGTCATAGTGAACGTTTTTCCTTCCGAAAGATGTATGGCTGCCCTGGGAATAACGGGGCTTCCAAAGGCGTAATAATTGGTTCCCGGGCACACCGGGTAGAAACCCATTGCATTGAAAAGGTACCAGGCCGACATTTGCCCGCAATCGTCGTTCCCCGACAGGGAATTTGGCTTGTTCCCATATTGCGTTTTAATAATCTTGTGAACGAGTTCCTGTGTTTTCCATGGCTCGCCGGCAAAATCATAGAGGAAAATAATATGGTGGCTGGGTTCATTACCATGCCAGTATTCGCCCAGGCGGCCCTGCACATCGTCCATGCTCGCACTCGAATTATCGTTAAAAGTAAAGAGCGAATCCAGTTTCTGTAAAAAGCCCTTCTTGCCATCGTACAATCCAATCAGTCCGCCGATATCCTGGGGCACATACCATGAATATTGCCAGCTGGTTCCTTCGGTAAAATCGCCGCCTTGTATGTATTCGTGCGAGTCGAAGGGGATTCGCCAGTTGCCTTTCGAATCGCGCCCACGCATCAGCATAGTGGATTTGTCGAACAGGTTCCTGTATGCCATTGACCTTTTCAGGAAATAGTCATAATCCGAAGTTTTCCCGAGCGCTTTAGCCATCTGGGCAATGCAGAAGTCATCGTGGGCATATTCCAGGGTTTTGGAAACCGATTCGTTCTCTTTGTCGAAAGGAACCCATCCCTGTGCAGCATAAGTTTTCACATTGTCGTAATCGGGATTCATGGCTGTGGTTTTAATCGCTTCATAGGCCCGCTGAACATCGAACCCTTTGATTCCCTTAAGGTAAGCATCAACGATTACGGGCACCGAATGATAACCCACCATACACCAGGTTTCGTTACCACTGAGCGACCATACCGGCAACAGGTGGTCGGGGCTTTGATCGTAATGGGCAAGCATGGAGTTGATCATATCGGCGTTGCGTTCGGGCTGCAGCAGGCAGAAAAGCGGGTGAATGGCACGGTAAGTATCCCAGAGGGAGAAAATGGCATGGTTGGTGAAGCCGTCAGCCGTTCTTATATTCTGATCGAGGCCCCGGTATTGCCCGTTCACATCCTGGTAAAGAATGGGTGTGAGAAAAGCATGATACAAAGCCGTATAGAAGGTCTCCTTTTGTTCGCGTGAGCCTTCAATTTCAACTTTCTCCAACTCTTTGTTCCATTTCCTGACAGTTTCCTGAACAAGTTTTTCGAAATTCCAGTGCGGAATTTCAGTATTCATGTTTTGGAAAGCATTATCAGTACTTACAGCTGAAACCGACACTTTAACCAGGATCTGCTCGTCCTTTTTTGTTTTAAAACCGGCCAGGAACTGCAGATTTTTACCTGCGCATTCGTTGCTGCTCCTGAAACGGTATCCGTTGTAAAATATCCGTTTGCCATCGCTTAGTATGCTACTCTCGTCAAACGGGCGCGAAAATACGGCAGTAAAATACACATAGCGTTCCTTAGCCCATCCGTTCACCATATGATACCCGCTGATGGTTGAATCGTTAAGGATGCGGATATCGGACCAGATCACGTTCCAGCGCAGGTTGCGGCTCAGGTCAACCAATATGGATGCGCTGTCGGTGAGTGGAAAGGTGAAACGCAGGAACCCCGAACGATCGGCAGAGGTGCACTCAACACGCACACCGTTATCTTTAAGTTTTACCGAGTAATACCCGGCCGAAGCCGATTCGTCGTCGTGCGAATATCGTGCACGGTATCCTGAATCAGGATTTTCTTTCCTTCCCTGCACATACCAGGGCTTCCCGATCTGCGGCATGAACCGGATATCACCCAGGTCGGGGATACCCGTGCCACTGAAATGGGTCAGACTGAATGCAATAATTGAACTATCGGAATATTCGTATCCTGATGCCGTTTCCCATAATTCGTCTTCCGTGTCGGGCGAAATTTGTATCATCCCAAAAGGGGCAACCGCACCGGGATAGGTATTTCCTTCGCCCTTGGTACCTATAAGCGGGTTCACAAAGGACGCCGGTGTGCCGGCAGGAGGCTGAATCTGTGCCTGCAACTGAACCGTACAAAATAAGGCAAGCGAAATTGCAGATGTTAAACAACCGGAGCAGAAAGTTCTCTTCATGTTTTAAATTTTGTCGGTATATTGAACAACAAAGCTAAGCGATATGAATATAAATGATCCGCCGACGGGAAATTATTTGCCAGCCAGGTTTTAAACCAAATCCAAATGGGCCAGCTCTCAGTTGCCGGCTCCTCCCCTGCTACCCGAATGATTTTATACTTTAACGATTACCAATGTGTTTCGTTTTCTGTTTAACGATTTCAGGAGATTGAAAAACACATAACGCTAAATCAGGAATAAAGAAGTTATCTATACCCGATGGCAGCATAACCAACCCAATGATGCAGGGTAGCAACGGCAGTTTTCCCCATCCCCAGATCTTCCACAGGCAAAGGTTTATGTTCAATACTGGTGGAATATCCCATTTTTACCGCTTCCAACTTTGCAGCTCCGCGTATTTCGCAAAGATACATCCCTGTAAGTAAACCTAAGGGCACACTATAGCGCCCGCACCACGGCCACTGGTATTCGTGCCAGTTTCCGGGCTGTACCGTATAATTGAAGAATTTATGGATATTCGCTGTATCGGGCACCGGGAGAAGGGAATTGGTGATAATTTCATTTTCAAGGTTCACGGCTTTCGCATACCCGGCTGAATCACATCCATAGGTGGCATAATTCTTTCCGCCCCATTCCTCATCGCCATAATGAACGGCATCGTTCGAAATCACAAATGCCAGATCCTCGCCCCATTGAAGGTTATGTGCCTTCATCACAGTATCAATACCCCGTGCAAGATCAAAAGCAAACTTTTCCATCATGTCGAAATTCATAAAGGGAACAAGGACAGGAATAATCTGAACATCCCGGTTTTGATACTGAAGAAAAGGAACCAGGGCTTCGATGGAATGCTCGGCCTGCTGTAAACTGTCGTGAATTATATAATCTTCTTTCGGCAAATGGCTGATTATTTCTTCGCGTAAGGGTGAAATTGTACTATTCCCATAAGGCTCCTTCCATGTATCAAAGCTGTCGAAAACCAGTTTTTGTTCCACGCTGAACTTTTTCGCTTTATGCGCCACGCCCAAAATAACAACGGTTTTCGCCTGTATATGCGATAATACACCCCTGTATAAAAAACCGGCATACATATAATCATCGTGTGGGCAAACGGCAAGCCTGAAAGCAGTATTTCCCCCGGGCATGTTCAGTTTATTCACTGTGTCGAAGTATGTGCCATAGGTTCTGTCGATCCTTTTTATAACCGAATCCATCTGCATTGCTTTCGTGGCAAACCCAATGGTATCAATAGGTTTTCGGGTTTTATTCTGGGCAAATAACTGAGAACAGAACATGAAAAACAAGAGTAGTGAAATCGACTTTCTCATAGGAACCGGTGTAAGGTTGACTCAAAGATAATGTTCTTTTAGAATCAGGCAAGGCCAAATAAAACGGATGTCTTTGATGATTTAAAAGTTGCAGACATCCCGTTCATTGCACACAATTTTTTGTACATATTGCCCTGCCAGCTGGGCGCTTTTAAAAATAAACGCTTGGTTTTGATTTTCGTTTACAAGAGAGATCAGAGCTTATCGCCTTTCCTCATTGATATTTTTCAAAACACAGGGTTTCCCCTTTTTAAAACACCACACTACAATGGTTGTCTATTTTACTTTTTAGTCTTAAGATTAACTCCCAGATCTTACAATTTATCTTACATTTACAAACTTTCCGCCCTTGGACCCCCGGGATGGAATATGAACTCGTCAGCTCTAAAGTCAAGGAATACCAAAAAAGCCCATAAATGTCGCCCACTCAAAAAAGTTCCGGTAGCCTGATGTTGCATATTGCAATGTATAGCCAGGCAGGCCCGACGTTTCGGACCGGACGTTCAGGATAAAGCTCAAAAACAGTGGCATGACGATAGTGACTTCACAAAATTCCGACTCAATGGCTTACGGTATTATGCCCGGACTTCTGTATCGAACCATACTCCAATGGCAATTATGAAAACTCCCGCTGAAAAAACTGATGCTGAGATATTGCGCCGCAAAGCCGAAGATCTGCTGAAAAAGAAGTCAGTAACTGCCGGTTCGCAACTGCCGGAAACCGATATTTTCAAACTTAATTATGAGTTGAAAGTCCTGCGGATAGAAAAAGAATTACTTACCCAGGAACTCATCCTGGCAAAACAGAATTCGGAACTCACCGGCGAAAACAAAAAAGAACTTTTTAGCAGACATCCATCAGTAATGCTTCTGATTGATCCTGAAACCGGTGATATTAAGGATGCAAACCTGGCTGCTTCCAAATATTATGGCTGGTCACATGCCGAAATCTGCAGTAAAAAAATATCCTCAATAAACACGCTTTCCGCTTCGGAACTTAAATCGGAAATGACCAAAGCCATAGAGCAGAAAAGGAACCATTTTTTCTTTAAACATCGTTTGTCAGATGGGAAAGTCAGGGAGGTTGAAGTTTACAGCGGACCCATTCATGTTGGCAAATCAACGCTGCTGTATTCCCTGGTTCACGATATTACCGATCGTCTTAAATTGCAATTCGATTTAACCGAAAGGGTGAAGGAGTTAAAATGCCACAACCTGATTTCGGATGTAATGAATGATCCTTCTCTTTCTGTATCTGCAGTTTGTGAAAAAATAGTTTGTATTCTTTGTGATGGATGGCAATTCCCCGAAGCAACCGAAGCGTGTATTCAACTGGGGGAGGCAATTTATTGCACAAGCCATTTTGAAAAAAGCCATAACCATATTCACGAGGCAATAAAAATCAATGACCAGCAGGTTGGATTCGTCGAAATCTGTTTGCCGGATGATAAAATACCCGATAGCCTCCCGTACGGTGCGTTTTTACCCGAAGAATACACCTTGTTACATTACTGTGCTGAACGACTGGGCAATTATATTGAAAGAAAACGATTCGACAGTGTTTTATCCGAAAGCGAAGAAAAGTACTCCAAAGCTTTTCAAACCTCACCTTATGCAATAATTATTTCGCGTCAGCAGGACGGCAAGATCATTGATGTTAACGATTCGTTTTTAGCTATTTCGGGTTACAGCAAGGAAGATCTTATAAAAGATACGACTATAAGTTTAAATTTATGGGTAAATTCCGATGAGCGGAACAAGGTAATTTCTTCTTTGGTTGAAGGAAATGTGGTTGCAGGGGAAGAACACCTGTTCAGGATCAAGAGCGGGGAAATTATGACTGGATTGTATTCGGCACAATCCATACAGATTAAAAATGAAAATTATGTTTTTTCGAGCATTAACGACATAACAATACAAAAGAATGCTGAAAAAGCCTTACAGGAAAGTGAAATCCTGTATCGTGCAATTCTGCAAGCTTCACCTGATGGTGTTACCATAACCGACCTGCAGGGAAATATCCTGATGGCATCGCCAAGTTCTTGGAAAATGTTCGGATACAATGATTTTAATGAAATCCAGGGTCGCCCTATGAGTGATTTCGTGGTCCCCGAAGACCGCGAAAAAGCACAGGGTGAAGTTGCCCGTATGCATCTTGGAATATTATCAGGCCCGGGTGAATACCGTGCCCTGCGTTCCGATGGAACTGTTTTTGATATTGAAGTGAATGCCGAGTTTATAAAAAATCCGGAAGAGGTTCCTGTAAACATGATTTTTATCGTCAGGGATATTACGGTACGCAAAAACACGGAAAAGCAGCTGCTCACAAGCGAGGAAAAATACCGTACGATCTTCGAAATCATGCAGGATGCATACTATGAGGCCTCGCTTGACGGAACACTTCTTGAAATCAGCCCTGCCATTGAAACCATTTCGAATGGACAATTCACCAGGGCTGAACTGATTGGAAAATCGATAGTCGACTTTTACCCTGATGCGGGAGCACGCGATCGCTTTTATGCGGAAATAGTAAAGCGGGGAACCGTAATTGATTACGAATTGAGTTTCCGGAATAAAGACGGTTCCATTTTACAGTTTTCTGTTTCATCCATACTTGTATTGGATGCCCAGGGGAATCCATATAAAATAGCCGGCAGCATGCGCGATATCTCCAAACGAAAAAAGGCAGAAGAAGCGCTTTCCGAAAGTGAGTTACAATACCGTACCCTTGCCAACTCGGGGCAGGCATTAATCTGGTTAGCCACCCCCGATAAACGGTGCACCTATTTCAACCAGGCCGGGCTCGATTTTACCGGCCGGACACTTGAACAGGAATTAGGCGACGGCTGGGCCGACGGGGTTCACCCCAACGACCGTGAACACTATTTTTCAATCTTTAACTCTGCATTCGAACAACGCAAGTCATTCAGTATCGAGTACCGCCTCCGGTTCAACGACGGAACCTACCGGTGGCTGCAGAACGACGGCAAACCACGATACGATAGCCACGGCGAATTTATAGGATATATAGGCTTTTGCCTCGATATTAACGAACGTAAACAGGCCGAAAAAATCCTGGAAGCCCGTTTTCGATTAACTGAATATGCCCAATTGTATTCGAAAAGTGATCTTCAGCAGAAACTCCTCGACGAACTCGAATTATTAACCGGCAGCCAGGTTGGATTTTTTCATGCACTTGGTGCCGATCAGAAAACGCTTACACTCCAAACCTGGTCGACCAACACTTTGCTCAATATGTGCAAAGCAGAAAGCCAAAACCAGCATTACGGAATAAATATGGCCGGAGTTTGGGTCGATTGCGTCCGGGAGCGAAAAGCCGTTATTCATAACGATTATTTCAACCTGGATCATCGCAGGGGTTTACCCGAAGGACATGCCCCGATTACCCGCGAACTCGTGGTCCCTGTTTTCAGGAATAACCAGATTGTGGCTATTGTGGGCATGGGGAACAAACCCAATAACTACGACGATGCGGATATTGAAATTGTTACCTTGTTATCCGACCTGGCCTGGGACATTACCGAACGAAAAGGGGTTGAGGAGGACATGCGCAAAATTTCGCGGGCCGTGGAACAAAGCCCTGTAATGATTTATATTACCAGCCTCGACGGGAACCTCGAATATGCAAACCCGAAAGTCCTCGAAATAACAGGTTATAAACTGGAAGAACTGGCTGGGAAAAATCTCCGCATACTGGACACCGGAAAAATGCCGAGGGAAGAATATACTGAGCTCTGGGAAAGTATAACTTCCGGCAAGGAATGGCAT
>CAISRK010000497.1 GCA_903887815.1 uncultured Bacteroidales bacterium
ATCTTTGCGACCAACTATCAATAAAATAATTACTAATACCCATTACAATGTCCACTGGAAAAGTAAAATTTTTCAATCAGCAAAAAGGTTTCGGCTTTATAGTTGATGATGAAACGAACAAAGAAGTTTTTGTGCACGTAACTGGTCTTATTGACAAAATTAAAGATGACGATATGGTCAGCTTTGAAGTTGTTGAAGATCGCCGCGGTCCCAAAGCAATCAATGTTAAAATGCAATAATACGCATTGAAAAAACTACTAAGCTTCCGCAAGGAAGCTTTTTTTTTGTGTAAATTTCTGCAAACCAGTTATCAGGGGCCGTTATAAGGCTATAAAATTTATCCGGTCAATCTTGCTACTTTTGCATTTGTTTCCCACCCAAATACTTTTACATTGAACTACCTACAGGTTGAAAACCTATCAAAAGCATACGGCGAAAAAGTCCTCTTCAGAAATATCAGTTTCAGTATCGATAAGGGGCAGAAAGTGGCCCTTATTGCCCGCAATGGAACAGGTAAGAGTTCTCTCATGCATATACTTGCCGGGTTTGAGGCACCTGATTCGGGAAAAATTGTAACACGCCGCGACCTGAAAATTGATTACCTGCAGCAGAATCCCCAACTTGACGAATCGCTAACCATCCTTGATACCATATTTTCATCGGGTTCAGGATTGATGAAAGTAATTCATGATTACGAGTACGCCCTTGAGCAAATGAAGCATAATCCAGGGGCGGAAAGCGAAAAACGCATGAATCACAGTATGGCCGAAATGGATGTATCAGGCGGCTGGGATTTTGAAACGCGAGCCAGGGAAATACTCGGCCAGTTTTCGATAAATGATCTGTCGCAGTTGGTTGGAACCCTGTCGGGCGGACAACGGAAAAAGATAGCGCTAGCGAGAGCGCTTCTTGGCAATCCCGATCTGTTGCTCCTCGACGAACCTACCAATCATCTTGATTTTGAAATGATTGAGTGGCTAGAGGATTATCTTTCGCGCGAATCGCTCAGTTTGTTGCTGGTTACCCACGACAGGTATTTCCTCGATAATGTTTGCGATACCATTCTTGAAATGGATCAGAACTCAATTTTCACATTTAAAGGCAATTACACCTTCTACCTTGAAAAAAAGGCAGAGAGACAAATGATGGAAGATCAGTCGGTTGAAAAAGCCAAAAACCTTTACCGAACCGAACTCGAATGGATAAGGCGTATGCCGAAAGCCAGGGGGACCAAATCCAAAGCCCGCGTCGGCGCATTTGATGATCTTGAAAGCAAAGCCAAGTTTAAGCGTGATGATAAAAGTATACAGTTTGGAGTAAATGCAAACCGCCTTGGAGGAAAAATTGTAGAAATCGATAACCTGAGCAAGAACTTCGGCGATTTTAAAGCCGTTGATGATTTTACTTATATATTTAAGCGGGGCGAAAAGATAGGTATCGTAGGATTAAACGGCACCGGGAAAAGCACCCTGCTTAATCTGATTTCGGGCCGGCTTGCACCTGATAAGGGTAAAATATCAATTGGGCAGACGGTTGTTATGAGTTATTACACTCAAAACGGCTTAGAACTTGATGAAGATAAGCGGGTGATTGATATAGTGAAAAGTGTAGCCGAAGAAATACAGCTTCAGAAAGGCAGCATGTCGGCTTCACAGTTCCTTCAGCATTTTGATTTCTCGTACCCTGTCCAGCAGGCCTATTTCAGCGCTTTAAGCGGGGGTGAACGTCGACGGCTTTATCTCCTGCTGCAGTTGATCCGTAATCCGAATTTCCTTATACTCGATGAACCCACGAACGACCTCGACATCTATACATTACAGGTTCTCGAAGAATTCTTGCAGGATTTTGCGGGTTGTGTGCTCATTGTATCGCATGATCGTTTCCTGCTGGATAAATTATGTGATCATGTTTTCGTTTTCGAAGGGAAAGGCAAAATAAAGGATTTTTACGGTAATTATACCGATTACTACCAATGGCGCATGAAGGAACTGAAAGCAGCGCAGAAGCTTCCTAAACCGCTTAAAGAGGAAAATATCATCCCGAAAGAGAAGAAGGCCGCAGTTAAACCAACTTACAGGCAAATTAAGGAGTTCGAAACTCTCGAACTCGAAATTCAGCGCCTGGAAACGGAAAAGGATACCGTGATAAACAGGATGAATTTGGGAACCGAAAGTCCTGAAAAACTTACTAGCCTTTCGGTTAAATATAATGAACTGCTCGGACTGATTGAGGAGAAGACATTACTGTGGATGGAACTCGGTGAAATTATTGAGGGGTTTAAATCCTAGATATTTCTAAAAATCTGTCTTAAAATCCGTTTTCACTTTGAATCCCAGTTTCTGAAGTGTTTCAGATATTTGTGAATTCCCGTTTAAAAGATTAACTGTATACGCCGGAAATTCGCGGCGCACAGG
>CAISRK010000498.1 GCA_903887815.1 uncultured Bacteroidales bacterium
GCCAGCCAGCCATCAGTTTAAACGGAAGTAGAATAAAGAGTAAAAATGCGAAGCGGAAAATTATTTTCATAAAAAAAAGAGTTAATGTACTGCATGAATAGCAAATTACATACCAAAAAAATATTATTTACAATGATATGTTAGTAAATTTTGCACTGTATGCATAGTATTTACTAAAAAAAGGCTACTTTTGCGCCTCAAAATTAAGAATTATGGCCAAGAAAATTGACACTACCGAAGAGAAAATTCACGCCGTTGAAGAAGCGCTGTCGAAATCGGAAAAATTTATTGAAAAAAACCAGAAGATCCTGACTATAATTATTGGCTCCGCCGTAGTAATAGTGCTGGGGATATTTGCTTTTCAGAAACTTTATATAGCACCCCGCGAAAAATCTGCCCAGTCACAGATGTTCGCTGCCCAAAGATATTTTGAACAGGATTCGCTTAATAAAGCATTAAACGGAGATGGCCAGAACCTGGGTTTCCTCGATGTCATCGATGAATTCAGTATGACCAAAGCATCGAACCTTGCAAAATATTATACCGGTATCATTTACCTGAAACAGGGAAAATTCCAGGATGCCATCACCTACCTCGAGAAATTCGACAGCGATGACGAATTTGCACAACCTATGGCTACCGGTGGAATTGGCGATGCGTATGTGGAACTCGGACAAAAAGAAAAGGCTCTTGATTATTACCTGAAAGCATCGGACCAGTCAGTTAATGATTTAACCTCTCCTATTTACCTGATGCGTGCTGCTTTCATTTACGAAGACCTCGGGAAATATGATAAAGCCGTTGAGCTTTACGAAAAAATACAAAAGGAGCATACCAAGAGTAACGAAGCCCGCGATATTGACAAATACATCGAACAGGCCAAGGCTAAGATTACAAAATAGCTAACTGAATGTCATTTAAAATACCTGGAGGTCCTTCAGGTATTTTTTATTTAACGCCGGTTATGAACAGGGAACTACGCATTATTTATATGGGCACACCTGACTTTGCAGTCGGGCCGCTGAAGGCGATACTTGAAGCCGGTTATAATGTTGTGGCTGTGGTTACAGCTCCTGATAAACCTTCCGGACGAGGCCGTAAGCTGCATAGTTCTCCCGTGAAGGAATTTGCTGTTCAGCAAAAACTTCCGGTATTACAGCCTATCCTCCTCAGGGATGCGGGTTTCAGTGAAGAGATACGCGGTTTCGAGGCTAATCTGCAGGTTGTAGTTGCTTTCCGCATGCTGCCAGAAGTAGTGTGGCAAATGCCATTGTATGGTACAATCAATCTGCATGCTTCACTGCTCCCTCAATACCGGGGAGCTGCACCCATTAACCATGCTTTAATCAACGGGGAAACCCTGACCGGAGTTACCACTTTCTTCATTGAGAAAGAAATCGACACCGGTAATATTATATTGGCCGAAAAGGTACAAATACTGCCTTCTGACGATGCCGGGTCATTACATGACCGCCTGATGGATTCAGGGAGCAAAGTGCTGGTTGAAACGCTTAAAATGATCACCACCGATACGGTCAGGTTCAGGAATCAGGATAGCCTTATGGCTGAGCATCCGGTAATCAGGAATGCGCCTAAAATATTCCGGGAGAACTGCAAAATTAACTGGGAGGCAAACAGCATAGATATCCACAACCTGGTAAGGGGATTATCGCCGTTACCGGGTGCATTCACTCAATTAATATCGGACGCAGAACCGACGAAGCAACTCAAAGTATATAAAACATCTTTCCGGCTAGGAGAGCAAAGCGGGAAACCAGGGACAATACTAACTGACGGCAGATCAACTTTCGCGGTATGTACATGTGATGGCCTGGTGCAAATCGAAGAGCTGCAACTGGAAGGAAAGCGCCGTATGACCACTGCAGAATTCCTTAGAGGAATCACTTTATCCGATCATTTTCGTTGTTTCTGACCGTTTCAATTGTAAAAAAAGCTTCTAAAAACACTGTTAATACTGCGAAGTTATTAACAAACCACCATGTTTATTAACAAAATCCGGTGTTTTTCTCCCGAACCTCTTGATATCAGTGATTTTTGGATTATATTTGTATTAAATAAAAACCCAATTATTAACTTAAACCTTATTACAATGAACAAAGCAGAATTAATTGAATCCATGGCCGCAGAAGCAGGCTTGACAAAAGCTGATGCTAAAAGGGCTCTTGATGCTTTCGTTGCTTCAACAAATAAAGCATTGAAAAAAGGTGACCGCGTAGCTTTGGTCGGCTTTGGTTCTTTCTCAGTATCAAAACGTGCTGCCCGCAAGGGACGCAACCCAAAGACCGGCAAAGAAATCAAGATTGCTGCTAAGAAAGTAGTAAAATTCAAAGCTGGTGCAGACCTCGCAAAGAATGTAAAATAATCTGATTCTTTTAAACACTCTGATAAAGCTCCTCACAAGGGAGCTTTATTTTTTTATAAGCTGAAACCGGTACGGAAGTTTTGCATCCTCACCGGCATAATCGATACCTACCCTACGGCTGATTATTATTTCGCTGCCGGAAGGGTATCCGCCATTATCCCTGACCCATATTTTACTATAGCCTTCCGGTTCGCCGTAAAGTTTCAGGCCGGTATGCACCACCTGTATACCCAGCATCCTCGTAACCTTCCCCGGCCCTATCCCATTCTTTGGCAAGATCACCTGTTTGGCCGTCCTTTGTTTCATTATATCAGTTCCTGTCAGTGGCAGAATACCCCTGATCAGCACTGCATGGGGGTCACCTTCAACTGAAGTAACGATATTGAACAAGGAATGTATGCCATAACACAGATAAACATAGGCACAGCCTCCTTCGCGGTACATAATTTCGGTCCTGGGCGTACGCCGGCCGCTATAGGCATGCGATGCCCTATCGGTTATGCCTTCGTAAGCTTCCGTTTCAACGATTATCCCTGAGGTAATTTCGTTATTAAAAGAGGTACACAAAACCATCCCGAGTAAATCCCTGGCGATCTGTACCACATCCTTTCGTATGTAGAATTCACGCGGAAGCGGATTATAGGATTCTGTTTGCGGGTTACTGTTCATTTAAATTTATTTACACCAGTTCCTGACCGGGCTACCAATCCGGAAATCCGGCTTTAATTTTCACTTTTATTACAGTATTCACAAACATCCTGTTGAAATTGCAATTTGGCTTAAATAATAAGCTTACAGGAGGCTTAGCACTTCTCCTTCCAGTTGCACCACCCCTTCTTCGATAAGCCCCCGAAGCAACGCAAGCACCTGGTTTTCTTTCAGTTCAGGCATTGCTTTAACCAATTCAGTAACATTCACAGAACCTGTACTCAGCAATCCAAGTATCCGTTGTTCTATCTCAATTGTTTTTTTCGCGTCAATTTCTTTACGTTTCCGTTCGAGACATACATCACATACTTCGCAATTCTCCGATTTGCTTTCACCAAAATAGGCGACCAGCATACGGCTGCGGCATTCCGACCGGGAAGTCGCATAAGCAATAATGTGCTCCAGCATAGCAAATGCTTCCTTTTTGCGCTGCGAATAAAATGTCTTCGAAAGTGCTATATCTGCAGCATTAATTCGCTCGGTGTTGAATATGAGCTGGGGCATGTTCTTATTAGGCATGTATTCGAGTATGCCTGCTTTCTGCATCTTCAGCAATACATCAGTAATCTTTGGCGAATCAATCCCCGACCGCCTTGCAATTTCATTCTCACTTATCCGGGTAAAATCCGTAAAAACCCCGCTATACGACCGGAGGATAACCCTCAGCACCTTATCAGCTTCGGCATTCTGCAGCTGGTAACGGTACAAATCTTCTTTCTCGCAGATAACCAGCAGCTTCGAAGGATTATCCCAGGCATCGTTAAGCGTAATATACCCGTCGCGTTCAAGTATTTTCAATGCATTGAAAACAGTGACCGGCTTCATTTTATACATGCCGCTGAATTTCTCGAAATCGAAATCGAACGAAACCTCTTTACCGGAACCAACAGGAAGTTGCAGATAATTACCCAGTGCCTGGTAAACCTGCCGTATGGTTTCGGGATCGGGCCACGACAATTCCAGGTTGTGGCGGCTGTTCACTATGTCATGTTCATTGAAAAGCATGACGGCAAAGGATTTTGCGCCATCGCGTCCGACCCTTCCGGCTTCCTGGTAATAGGCTTCCAGTGTATCGGGTAAATCGAGATGGACTACCAGCCTTACATCCGGTTTGTCGATTCCCATCCCGAATGCATTGGTTGCCACAATAATACGGGTTTGTCCATCCATCCAGTCGTGCTGTCGTTTCAGCCGGGTTAGCGGGTCGAGGCCCGCGTGGTAAAATCCTGCAGGGATCCCGTTATTGACAAGGAATTCGGCAATTTCCTTTGTAAGCCTTCGGTTGCGCACATAAATAATCCCGCAACCCTTCACACCATTGCATATCCTAAGTAATTTTTTCAGTTTGTCATCTTCGCGCGAAACCACATAAGCCAGATTTTTCCTTACAAAGCTCTTGCTGAAGACATTCTTTACACCAAACTTAAGTTTCAGCTGTATATCGTCGACCACACGCGGCACAGCAGTGGCTGTTAGAGCAAGTACCGGAACTTTAGGGAAAATATTCCGCACTTCGGCAATACGCAGGTAAGGGGGCCTGAAATCATAACCCCATTGCGAGATACAGTGCGCTTCGTCGACAGCGATAAGCGAAACATTGAGGTTACGGAGCATCTCCCTGAATTTGCGTGTTTCGAGGCGTTCGGGCGACAGGTAGAGGAATTTTGCCCTTCCGTCGGCACATTTCTCAAAAGCCATTTCAATCTCGCGGGGATGCATTCCCGAATGCATTTCAACGGCAACGATCCCATGCCTTTTCAGGTTTTCGACCTGGTCGGTCATCAGTGCTATCAGGGGAGTAACAACCAGACAGATTCCTTCCATACAAAGCGCCGGAACCTGGAAGCAAATGGATTTGCCTCCTCCTGTTGGCAAAAGAGCAAGCGTATCTTTCCCTTGCAGGACGGAATTGATGATATCCTCCTGTAAAGGGCGGAAACTATCGTATCCCCAGTACTTTTTTACTATTTCATTGGGGGTGGATTTCATCAGGGAGTGCTCGTTGGAGGTAGATTTAGTTACTTAAAAAGAGAATTGTTGATTTATGAATGACAATTTACGAGGTACAATTTACGAGGTACGAGGTACGTCCCTATAGCTATCGGGATATGAATGACGATTTACAATTTATTAAAGTACTTAAAGTGCTTAAAGTTTAAAGTGTCTCGTCCTAAAAAAAGTTGACAGGTTTTTATTAAATCCTGATATAAGTTTACAAAAATATTATCGGGCAATGATGAGTTGTTAATTTCTCAAAATGGAAAAGTTGAAAAAGCTA
>CAISRK010000499.1 GCA_903887815.1 uncultured Bacteroidales bacterium
ATTTATTTACCAGCTGGCTTTTTTAACGCCCGGGATTAAGCCGTCGAGTGCCATGAAACGGAAGTTGATACGCGAAACTCCGAATTGCCTCATATATCCTTTTGGCCTGCCTGTAATTTTGCAACGGTTGTGCAGACGGATCGGATTTGAGTTTTTAGGTAATTTCTGTAATCCAACATAATCGCCGGCAGCTTTGAGTGCAGTACGTTTGGCAGCATATTTATCTACCAGTTTCTGCCGTTTTACCTCTCTAGCCTTTAATGATTCTTTTGCCATAGTTGTAGGTTATTTCTTGAAGGGTAAACCAAATTCTTTTAACAGTGCCATACACTCTTTGTCGGTCCTGGCTGTAGTAACGAAAGTGATATCGAGTCCGTTTATTTTCAGGATCTTGTCGATAACAACTTCAGGGAAAATAATCTGCTCGGTGATACCCATGGTATAGTTACCACGGCCATCGAATCCTTTTACGTTGATACCACGGAAGTCGCGGACACGTGGGATAGCTATTGAGATCAGCCTGTCGAGGAATTCGTACATTTTCTCGCCACGTAGGGTTACGCGAACGCCTACCGGCATATTCTTACGCAACTTGAAGTTGGAGATATCCTTTTTCGACTTGGTTGAAACTGCTTTCTGACCAGCGATCTGTGACATTTCGGTAACACCGACGTCGATTATTTTCTTATCCGATATAGCAGTACCGAGTCCCTGGTTCAAACAGATTTTAACCAGTTTAGGAACCTGCATATGATTTTTGTACTGGAACTGTTCCGTAAGAGCAGGAACGACTTCCTCGTGATACTTTGCTTTAAGGCGGGCTGAATATTCCATTATTTAATTACCTCCCCGGATTTTTTTGATACTCTGACAGATTTATTTGACTTTGCATCTTTTGTGCGGCCAACGCGAGTTGCTTTGCCACTGGCATCAACAAGCATCAGGTTTGAGATGTGTATAGGCATTTCCTGTTTCAGGATTCCGCCTTTAGGGTTTTTTGCATTTGGTTTGGAGTGCTTGGTAGCAAGGTTCACGTTTTCGACGATAGCCCTGTACGATTCCACTTCTACTTCCAAAACTTTACCGGTCTTTCCTTTGGAGTCGCCGGCAAGGATCTTCACGTTGTCCCCTTTTTTGATATATACTTTACTCATAGTTTCTCGAAATTAAAGCACTTCGGGTGCAAGTGAAACAATTTTCATATACTGTTTTTCCCTGAGTTCCCTTGAGACCGGTCCGAAAATACGGGTTCCAATCATTTCACCGGCGTTGTTAAGAAGAACCACGGCATTGTCGTCGAACCTGATATAGGAACCATCGGCGCGACGTATTTCCTTACTGGTGCGAACCACAACAGCTTTAGCTACAGTTCCTTTCTTAATGTTACCTGAGGGAAGGGCTTTTTTCACCGAAACGATGATTTTATCGCCCACGGAGGCATACTTCCTGCGGGTACCACCGAGCACCCTTATACAGAGTACCTCTTTAGCACCGCTATTATCGGCTACCGTAAGTCTTGATTCCTGCTGTATCATAATTATTTAGCTCTTTCAATGATTTCAACTAATCTCCAACATTTTGTCTTGCTCAGAGGGCGGGTTTCGGATATGCGAACGGTATCACCAATTCCGCATTCATTTTTTTCGTCATGTGCAGCAAACGTAGAAGTCTTTTTTACAAACTTATGGTACTTAGGGTGTTTTACACGCCTTTCGACCTGAACTACGATGGATTTCTCCATTTTATTGCTTACAACAAGACCGATCTTTTCTTTTCTGAGATTTCTTTCTTCCATTGTTGTGATAATTATTATTTGTTAGCCTTGTTAGCTACTGCCAATTGTGTATTGCGTTTATGAAGTTCGGTTACCAAACGGGCAACAGTTCTGCGATACGCTTTTATTTTGTTTGGGTTCTCAAGCGGAGAAACTGCATGGTTCATTTTAAGCTTGTTGAGCTGCATGCGTTCTTCGTCGAGTCTTTCAATCAACTCGGGAGTTGATAGTTCACGAATAACTTCTTGTTTCATTTTGCTACTATTATACGTTTGGCGACTTCTTATTATCGGGTAGCCTGATTATGCTAAATTTTCCTGGTAATCCCTGCGAACCACATACTTAACAGCTATCGGCAGTTTCTGGGCGCCTAAGCGGCAGGCTTCCTGGGCTATTTCGGCGGGAACGCCTTCGAGCTCGAAAAGTAAGCGGCCTGGAGTAACACGTGCAACGAAATATTCGGGAGCACCTTTACCTTTACCCATACGTACTTCAGCAGGTTTCTTTGTAACAGGTTTGTCAGGAAATACTCTGATCCATAACTGGCCTTCACGTTTCATGTAACGTGTGATTGCCTGACGGGCAGCTTCTATCTGACGACCGGTAAGCCACACTTCTTCGAGGGCTTTGATACCAAATGAACCGAAAGCTAATTCGTATCCACGTTTGGCATTTCCTTTCATTTTGCCTTTCTGCTGCTTCCTGTATTTTGTTCTTTTAGGCTGTAACATCGCTAAAACTATATGTTGATGAGTACTTTATTCCTTACTTATTTTTTATTCCTTGGACGACGGTCGCCACCACGATCTCCTCCGCGGTCGCTTCCACGGTCACGGTCACGATCTCCGCGCGGGCCGCCTTTACGGTCGGGCCTGCCTTGTCCGTGAGGTAATGGTTTGTCTTTTACCATATTTTCGGTACCCGGAACCAGGTCAACTTTACCATAGATTTCACCTTTACAGATCCAGGTTTTGATACCCAGTTTCCCGTATGTGGTTTGTGCTTCAGCCAAAGCGTAATCAATGTCGGCACGCAGGGTATGCAAAGGAATACGTCCTTCTTTGAACTGCTCGCGGCGAGCCATTTCAGCACCACCGAGGCGACCTGAAATCTGTACTTTTATACCTTCGGCACCGATACGCATTGCTGAGGTCATGGCAGTCTTAATTGCCCTGCGGTACGAAATACGTCCTTCGAGCTGGCGTGCAATTGTGTTTCCAACAATTACTGCGTCGATTTCGGGGCGTTTGATTTCCGAAATATTGATCTGAACTTCCTTACCGGTAAGCTTTTTCAACTCTTCTTTGAGTTTGTCAACTTCCTGTCCGGCTTTGCCTATGATAATACCCGGGCGGGCGGTATTTATTGTGACAGTTACCAGCTTCAGGGTACGCTCGATAATAATGTGTGAAATACCAGCTTTTGAAAGACGGGCATTCAGATACTTACGTATTTTGTCGTCTTCAACAAGTTTGTTATCAAACTTTTTACCACCGTACCAGTTAGAATCCCATCCTTTAATGATACCTAACCTGTTGCCGATCGGATTACACTTTTGTCCCATTAGGCTGCTTGATTATTTAGTTACTATTTCAGTTTCTTCATTCTTCACCCGGCTGTCGAGAATGACAGTTACGTGGTTGGAGCGTTTTTTCACACGGTGGGCACGTCCCTGGGGAGCAGGCTGAACACGTTTCAGCATACGGCCTTCGTTAACGTTTACCTCTCTAATATAGAGGTTGCTGTCTTCCATGCGCACACCTTCGTTTTTCTGCTGCCAGTTAGCCAGGGCTGACTTAAGGAGCTTGCCCAGTTTTTCGGCTGCGTAGTTAGGTGTATGTTGCAGAATATGCATTGCAGTTTCTACATTTTTTCCACTTACCAGGTTAGCTACGAGCTTCATTTTCCTGGGTGAGGAGGGGCAGTTGTTCAGTTTGGCAAAATACAATGATTTGTTTGCCTCTTTGCGCTGCTCAGCTGAATTATGTTTTCTTGATCCCATTGTTGCTAGGTCTTTTTACTTCTTACCTTTATTTCCGGCATGGCCCCTGAAAATACGGGTAGGGCTGAATTCTCCAAGTTTATGTCCAACCATGTTTTCGGTTACATATACAGGAATAAATTTATTCCCGTTATGAACAGCGATGGTCTGGCCAACGAAGTCGGGGGTAATAGTTGATGACCTCGACCAGGTTTTTATTACCACTTTCTTTTTACTTTCAATCAGGTCTAAAACCTTCTTTTCAAGTCTATAATCAATAAAGGGGCCTTTTTTAAGCGAACGGCTCATGATGCTATTTTTATTAGATTACTTCTTCCTTCTTTCGATGATATATTTGTTTGAAGCGCTGGTCTTCGAGCGGGTTTTGAATCCCTTTGCAGGTGTCCCCTTACGTGTACGCGGGTTTCCTCCGGTTGCGCGGCCTTCGCCTCCACCCATCGGGTGATCAACAGGGTTCATAACAACCGGGCGGGTACGAGGCCTGCGGCCAAGCCAACGCGAACGGCCTGCTTTCCCTGAAACTTCGAGCTGGTGGTCGCCATTGGAAACCATTCCGATGGTAGCTTTACAGGTTTGAAGTATTAGGCGTGTTTCACCTGAAGGCATACGCACAACAGCGAACTTACCATCACGCGACATCAGCTGGGCTGATGCACCGGCGCTGCGAACCATTTTGGCTCCCTGTCCCGGGCGGAGTTCGATATTGTGAATCATGGTACCGAAAGGAATTTCACTCATAAAAAGTGCATTTCCAACTTCGGGAGCTGCTCCAACACCGGACACAAGTTCCTGGCCAACTTTAAGGCCTTGTGGTGCAAGGATATAGCGTTTTTCGCCATCAGCGTACCATAACAGGGCGATACGTCCTGTACGATTCGGGTCATATTCGATCGTTTTTACGACGGCCGGAATATTATCTTTTTCGCGTTTGAAGTCGATTACACGGTAGTGCTGCTTAGTACCACCACCCATATAACGCATAGTCATTTTGCCGCTGTGATTACGGCCGCCAGACTTATGCTGAGGTTCAAGCAAACTTTTCTCGGGCACCGATGTGGTGATTTCGTCGAAGGTGCTGATAACCTTGAAACGCTGACCAGGTGTGGTTGGTTTAAATTTCTTGAGAGCCATTATTCCTTAGATATTGCTGTAAAAATCTATTGATTCGCCTTTTGCTAACGTTATGATAGCTTTTTTAAATGAATTGGTTTTGCCGGAGAGCACTCCACTTTTGGTAAAGCGGGATTTGAATTTCCCAGCATAGGTCATTGTATTGACTTCTTCCACTTCAACGCCATACATTTCTTTGACAGCTTTCTTAATCTGCAATTTGTTTGCACGTTTGTCAACTACAAAGCCATAACGTCCCAGTTTTTCGCCGAGTTGCGTCATTTTTTCAGTGATGATCGGCTTGATGATGATACCCATCGCTATATTATTTAAAGTGTTACTGCTAACGGTATTTATTAATTTTCGAACGATTTTTCAATTTCGTTAACTGAGCTCACGAGGAGGATCAGGTTTTGGGCATTGAGGATATCGTATGTATTCAGGTCACAGGCACGGGTTACTTTTGCTCTTTTCAGGTTACGTGACGAAAGTACGATGTTCTGAATGTTTTCGGGCAGAACCATGAGGGTTTTGCGTCCGTCGAGTTTTAAAGCTGCAAGTACTGAGGCAAATTCACGGGTTTTGGGAGCTTCGAAGTTGAAGTCTTCAACAACCATGATGTTGTTTTCTTTTACTTTATAAGCCAGTGCTGATAAACGTGCAAGCTTTTTAAGTTTCTTATTCAGTTTGAAGCTGTAATCGCGCGGCTGAGGGCCAAATGCGCGGGCTCCGCCCCTGAACAAGGGTGATTTACGGCTACCTGCACGTGCACCACCAGTACCTTTTTGCTTTTTGAGTTTCTTGGTACTTCCGCTTACCATCGATTTCTCGAGCGAAGCGTGAGTTCCCTGGCGCTGGTTAGCAAGATACTGTTTGGTATCCAGATAGATAGCGTGGTCGTTAGGGGTTACATCGAAAATACTATCGTTGAGCGTAACCGTTTTGGCGGTCTTCTCGCCTTTGATGTTATATACTACTAGCTCCATCTTTCAACAATTACATATGAACCATTTGCTCCTGGAACGGAACCTTTTACTACTATCAGATTTTTTTCGGTAACGATTTTCAGAATCTGGAGGTTGATCATTTTAACACGGTCAACACCCATATGGCCAGCCATACGCATTCCTTTGAAAACCTTACTCGGGTATGATGAAGCACCAACTGATCCCGGAGCCCTGAGGCGGTTGTGTTGTCCGTGGGTTGCTCCACCTACACCGGCAAAACCGTGACGGCGAACAACACCCTGGAAACCTTTACCTTTGGTTGTACCCACAACATCAATGTATTCACCTTCTTCGAAGATATCGACTTTCAGGATGTCCCCGAAAGTTTTCTGGTGATCCACTTCGAAACGGGTGAACTCAGCCACAACACGTTTAGGTGTTATACCGGCTTTTTTGAAATGGCCGATCTCAGCTTTGGTTGAATGCTTTTCCTTTTTATCCTCGTAGGCGAGCTGAATAGCTTCGTAACCGTCATTCTCCATTGTCCTGACCTGGGTCACAAAGCAAGGACCAGCTTCAATAACTGTGCAAGCCACGTTTTTGCCGTTGGCGTCGAACATGCTGGTCATTCCTATTTTTTTTCCGATAATTCCTGACATTATATCGAGATATTAATGTTTCTTTTTTTATTCTTTTCAATTACAAACCTGAAATTCATCAGATTTTAATTTCTACTTCCACTCCGCTGGGTAACTCAAGCTTCATCAGTGCATCGATGGTCTTTGCTGTTGAGCTGTAGATATCCAGTAACCTTTTGTAAGAACTCAATTCGAACTGTTCGCGTGATTTCTTATTCACAAATGTAGATTTCAGAACAGTGTAAATTTTCTTATCGGTTGGAAGAGGAATCGGCCCGTTAACAATTGCACCGGTCAATTTCACCGTCTTCACGATCTTTTCGGCAGATTTATCTACCAGGTTATGATCGTACGATTTCAGCTTTATTCTAATCCTCTGGTTCACGTTGTAATCTTTTATTACGTTATTATGACTGAATTAATATCCTTTCAATTTGGTTATCACATCTTCTGCGATATTCCTTGGTACTTCCTGGTAATGTGAGAATTCCATACTTGAATTTCCACGTCCTGAAGTTACAGTGCGAAGGCTGGTAACATAGCCGAACATTTCGGACAAGGGCACCTTTGCTTTCACAATCTGGTATTTTATTTTTGCTTCGATATTCTCGACAACTGCACGGCGTTTGTTAAGGTCACCGGTTACATCGCCAACATAATTATCGGGGCAAACCACTTCAATTTTCATTATTGGCTCGAGCAATACGCTCTTAGCTTTGCGGGCAGCTTCCTTGAATCCGATTTTTGCACAGATTTCGAAAGCCAGGGCGTCACTATCAACTGCGTGGAACGAGCCGTCAAGTATTTTAACTTTCATGCTTTCGAGAGCATATCCGGCTAAAACGCCATTTGACATTGCAGCTTTGAAACCTTTTTCGATAGGTCCGATAAATTCTTTAGGAATATTACCACCCTTAACTTCGTTGAGGAACTGCAGTTCTTTAACTCCTTCGTCGGCGGGACCGAGTTCGAAGATAATATCGGCAAATTTACCTCTGCCACCGGTTTGTTTTTTGTAAACTTCGCGATGCGTGACTGTAGCTGTAACGGCTTCGCGGTAAGCAACCTGGGGTGCACCCTGGTTAACTTCGAGTTTAAATTCGCGGCGAAGACGGTCGACAAGAATGTCGAGGTGAAGTTCACCCATTCCTGAGATAATGGTCTGGCCGGTTTCCTGATCCGTACGGATCTTGAAAGTAGGATCTTCCTCGGCAAGTTTAAGCAGTGCAATATCGAGTTTATCCACATCGTCCTGGGTACGCGGCTCCACGGCAACACTGATAACAGGTTCGGGGAAAGTCATCGATTCGAGAACAATAGGATGTTTTTCGTCGCAAAGGGTATCGCCTGTACGTATCTGTTTGAAACCTACTGCTGCACCGATATCGCCAGCTTCGATCAGGTCGATCGGGTTTTGCTTATTAGCATGCATCTGCATGATACGTGATATACGTTCTTTCTTACCGGTTGAAGCATTCAGAACATAGCTTCCTGATTGAAGCGTACCTGAATAAACACGGAAGAAAGCAATACGTCCGACAAAAGGATCGGTTGCAATTTTAAATGCCAGGGCTGCAAATGGTTCGTCCGAATCTACGTGGCGAATTTCTTCGAGGTCAGTATCCGGATTGATACCCGTGATAGCAGGAACATCGTAAGGATTCGGGAGGTAGAGGCAGATTGCATCCAGTAAATTCTGAACACCTTTATTTTTGAATGCTGACCCGCAAATAACCGGGGTTATTTTCATTTCGAGTGTAGCCTGGCGAATAATGCGGCGCATTTCATCGTCGGTAATCGAATTGTGGTCGTTAAAATATTTTTCTAATAATTCGTCTTCTTCTTCGGCACAACCTTCAACAAGGCGGGTACGGTATTCGTCGACAATTTCTACCAGGTCAGCAGGAACGGGTCCTTCGGAATAATGCATTCCTTTTGAATCGTCGTCCCAAATAATTGCCCTGTTCGAAATAAGGTCGACAACACCCTGGAATGTATCTTCGGATCCAATAGGAATCTGCAACGGAACTGCATTAGCTCCAAGTTTTTCCTTCAGTTCGTCGATAACAGAGAAAAAGTCAGCTCCGGCACGATCCATCTTATTGATGAATGCGATACGGGGAACACTGTATTTATCGGCTTGTTTCCAAACCGTTTCGCTTTGTGGTTCAACACCACCGACCGCACAGAAAACAGCTACAGCACCATCAAGAACTCTTAATGAGCGTTCAACTTCAACTGTAAAATCAACGTGACCCGGTGTATCGATAATATTCAGGCGGTAGTCCTGGTTTTCGAATTCCCAGTTTACTGTAGTTGCAGCAGAAGTAATAGTAATGCCGCGTTCCTGTTCCTGGATCATCCAGTCCATGGTAGCAGTACCATCATGTACTTCGCCGAGCTTGTAATTGCGGCCGGTATAATACAATATACGCTCCGTCGTCGTCGTTTTACCGGCGTCGATATGGGCCATAATGCCTATGTTTCGCGTATATTTCAGTTTATCTGATGACATGTATTAACCTTCCGTTTTAATAATTTAGAACCTGAAATGGGAGAAAGCTTTGTTAGCTTCGGCCATACGGTGAGTATCTTCTTTTTTCTTGAATGCTGAACCTTCTTCTTTGTAAGCGGCCATGATTTCGCTGGCTAATTTCGAAGCCATTGATTTTTCGTGACGGCGGCGTGCAAAAAGGATAAGGTTTTTCATTCCGATCGACTGTTTGCGGCTTGGGCGGATTTCCGAAGGAATCTGGAATGTAGCACCTCCGATACG
>CAISRK010000500.1 GCA_903887815.1 uncultured Bacteroidales bacterium
CACTCTTTCCCTACACGACGCTCTTCCGATCTCTGATCATGACCAAACGGTTATCTCCTCTTGTAGCCCTGACATTGATCCCAATTTTGTTCGGACTGTTATCCGGGGCCGGATCAGGTTTGAGTAAAATGATGGAAGAGGGGCTGGAGGCTACAGCTCCTACAGGCGTATTGCTTATGTTCGGCATCTTGTATTTTGGGATCATGTTCGAAGCAGGGCTTTTTGAGCCTTTGATAATTAAGATATTGCAGATTGCCAAGGGTGATCCGTTGAAAGTTATCATGGGAACCTGCATCCTCGCTTTAATTGTTGCGTTGGATGGAGATGGCGCTGCTACTTACCTGATCATAGTTGGAGCTATGCTTCCCGTTTATAAACGCCTCGAAATAAACCCACTGATTCTGACTGCAATTCTCACACTTTGTGTGGGTATTATGATCAAATTGCCCTGGACCGGCGCAAATGCACGTTGTTTAAGCGCATTGCACCTTGACCCTTCCGGACTTTTTAACCCGATAATTCCGAGCATGCTGGCTTCAATTGTATGGGTTTTATTTGTTGCCTACATTTTTGGAATAAAAGAGCGGAAACGTTTAGGGATTTCACATATAGAAGTGCCTGAAAGCAAAAAAATCGGGAATAAAAAAATATATTTTACAAACCTTTTGTTGACGATAGTCTTGATTGCTGCATTGGTTTCAGGCTTATTCCCCATTGCGATCACTTTCATGGTTGGCCTTGCTATCTCCCTAGTCATAAATTTCCCAAGCCTCGATGAGCAGCGTGTTAAATTAGCCGCACATGCCGGAAGTGCTTTATCAGTGGGCTCAATGGTGTTTGCAGCCGGTATATTTACAGGCATTCTGTCGGGCACCAAAATGCTGGATGCTATGGCACAAAGTTTTATTCACATTATTCCGGTTTCACTCGGCCCGAATATGGCGGTTATTACAGGCTTAACTTCCATGCCGTTTACTTATTTCATCAGCAACGATGCCTATTTTTATGGAATTGCGCCCTTAACAGCGGTAACGGCTTCTCATTTCGGAGTTCCTGCAATCGAAATAGGCCGGGCTTCGCTTCTGGGGCAATCGGTTCATATGCTGAGTCCACTGGTTGCATCTACCTATTTGCTGGTCGGACTGGCTGGTGTTAGTTTTGAGGCTCATCAGCGTTTTACATTAAAATGGGCAGTTGCTACAACCCTTGTCATGCTGGTAGTTTCTGTTCTGACTGGTGCTATCAGCATTCATATCTAGACTAACAACCGAAATCCAGCTTTAGGATTTTCAAACTGAGTATTTATAGTAATACCATTCAATTGAGGTATGCAATACCTTATTAAAATAAAATGGATTTTTGCAATTTTCGCAATATAATTTATCCTTGTTTCTTAATAATTAAAGCTGCTCCCTCCCAGGAATTCCCTAATTATTGAAGTAGGTGGTATTTCTCTTGGTTTCAGTGGTTTGAAATAGCTGAAGAAATCAAGCAGCCTTGTGGCTTCGGCATATTCAGGCTGGTTCGGTTGAACTTCGAGTAAAATCGGTTCGGCATAGGGTTTTAAAACAGCCAGTTCGTATAACAAAGCCGAATTAAACATGGTGTCTGCTTCTTCCTGGTAGGGGAAAATGTGCTTTTCTTCTCCCTGCCTTACGCTCTGCCATCTCGAAATGGTTTCCCTGGCTGAATATTTTCGGTAACGGTAATCGCGGACAATTCTCCTTATCAACCGGTTATCAGTCGTGCTGACCCGGTTATGCCCGTCAATATTGAGCGAAGTGAGAGCCGACACATATATTTTAAATTTAACTTCAGCCGGAATGGAACTGGTTAACACCGGATTTAAGCCATGTATACCTTCAATAATCAGTACATTCTCGGGTTTCATCTGCATGGTTTCACCGTTATAATAGCGGGCTCCTGTTTCGAATGAGAACTTGGGGATTTCGACTTTTTCGCCATTAAGCAGCGATAATAAATTCTGGTTGAACAGTTTTACATCCAAAGCCTCCAGAGCTTCATAATCGTGTTTCCCATTCTCGTCGAAAGGTGTGTCATCACGATCGACGAAATAATTGTCGAGCGACAGGGTAAGGGGTTTCATCCCGTTTACGATAAGATGAACAGCCAGGCGTTTGGCAAAAGTTGTTTTCCCGCTCGATGATGGCCCGCTTATCAGGATGATTTTCACCTGGTTATTCCGGCTTCGGATGTTGTCGGCTATTTGCCCTATCTTCTTTTCATGAAGTGCTTCCGAAACTTTGATCAATACTTCGGATTTGCCATTAGAACAGGAATGGTTCAGCTGGCTTATGTTAGGCACATCAAGGATCCTGATCCATTGCGAAAACTCCTGGAAAATTTCGAATAATTTTTTCTGAATCACCAAATTCTCAACTTTCAGTGGATTAGCCTTTTGGGGCAATTGTAAAAGCAATCCGTTGAAATACTTATTTATATCGAACACTTTCAGGTACCCGGTTGAGGGTACCATGCCTCCGTAGAAGTAACCGATATAGCCATCGAGGCTGTAATAGTTCGAAAAATTCTGCCCTTTGTGCTTCAGCAGGTCAATTTTATCGTAAAGTCCGTGTGCTTCAAATTTTCTTATAACTTCCTCAGTTTCTTCCTCAATATGAACAAATGGCTGGTTCGCATCTACTATCTGGTGCATCCTTTGCCTGATGGCTGAAACATCTTCGAGCGACAATTCTTCGCCGGGCTTCTCTATTTTACAATAAATTCCTTTCGATATCGAATGATCAATCCGGATATGAGCGTCAGGGAAAAGATCGCTGAAAGCCTTGCAAAGAACAAACGAAAGGCTTCTGAGGTACATTCTCATCCCATTTGGGTGAGTAATGTCGATAAATTGCACTGTAATGGGATGATAAATTTCGAAGGAAAGCTCCTCAAACCTGTTGTTGACCAAAGCTCCCAGGACCGGGTTTTTTGTTTCAACTTCAACTTCTTTCAGAACTTCATTCAGGGAAGTTCCTTTACTTACGGCTTTTGTTGTTCCGCAATTGATGCAATTAATGGCAACTGTTTTAAGCATAATAATTCTCTTAATTTGATAGGAAACGGGTCTTAATTATTCAGCATATGCGACGACATCCCTGCATTGTCAAGTATGACTTTCAGATACTGGGCCGTATAGCTGTCAGTATTCTGTATGAGTTGCTCCGGGGTTCCCTCGGCAATAATGTAGCCACCGCGTTCGCCACCTTCGGGCCCGAGATCGATAACATAATCGGCTACCTTTATTACCTCAAGGTTATGTTCAATAACAAGTACGGAGTTTCCCCTGTCGACTAGTTTATTAAGCACATGGAGCAGAATATTTACATCCTCAAAATGCAATCCGGTAGTAGGTTCATCGAGTATATACAAAGTCCGGCCGGTATCGCGTTTCGATAGTTCTGTAGCAAGTTTTACACGCTGCGCTTCACCGCCCGACAAGGTGGTCGATTGCTGCCCAAGCGTAATATATCCCAGTCCGACCTGGTTTAAAGTACTGATTTTTTGTAGAATGGTTGGGATATTTCCGAAAAACTCAGCCGCATATTCAATGGTCATATTCAATACATCGGTAATGGATTTTCCTTTATACCGGACTTCGAGGGTTTCGCGGTTGTATCGCTTGCCTTCACACACTTCGCAGGGAACGTGAACATCGGGAAGGAAATTCATCTCGATAACACGAATTCCTGCTCCCTGGCAGGTTTCGCAACGGCCGCCTTTGACATTGAACGAAAAACGGCCGGGTTTGTAACCCCTGATTTTCGATTCGGGGAGTGCCGAAAAAAGTTTCCTTATTTCATCGAAAACACCTGTATAGGTGGCCGGGTTCGAACGCGGGGTGCGCCCGATCGGCGATTGGTCAATTTCAATAACCTTATCGATGAGTTTCAGACCTTCAATACTTTGGTAAGGAAGAGGTTTTTGCTCTGAACGGAAAAAATATTTGCTCAGTATAGGATACAGGGTTTCGTTGATGAGACTTGATTTTCCGCTGCCCGAAACTCCTGTAATGCAGGTAAATACACCCAGAGGGAGATGGAGATCAACATGTTTCAGGTTGTTGCCCGAAGCTCCTTTAAGGGTAAGGTAACCGTTCTCGAGTTTACGCCTGGTTTTAGGCAAGGCAATTTGTTTCTTGCCCGAAAGATACTGGCAGGTAATACTGCCACAATCGTGCAGCGATGAAGGCGATCCCTGTCCAACTATATGTCCTCCGTGTGTTCCGGCTCCTGGTCCCATATCAATTACATAATCAGCAGCCAGAATCATGTCCTGGTCGTGCTCCACCACGATTACCGAGTTCCCCGTGTCGCGTAAGTCTTTAAGCGAATTGATCAGCCTGTGGTTGTCGCGCTGGTGAAGCCCTATGCTGGGCTCGTCGAGTATATAGAGTACGCCGACCAGTTGCGAACCTATTTGTGTTGCCAGTCGTATGCGTTGCGATTCGCCCCCCGAAAGACTACCCGATGACCGGTTAAGCGAAAGGTAATCGAGTCCTACGTTTAGCAGAAACGATAAGCGGCTTCGTATTTCCCTTATAATTTCGTGTGCAATCAGCTTCTGCCGGTCTTCGAGATGGTTCTCCAGGTCGGCAAACCATTCCGAAAGATTGATCAGGTCCATTTTCGAAAGTTCGGAAATGTTCTTGTTGTTGATCCGGTAGAATAATGATTCCTTTTTCAGGCGGCTGCCATCGCATTCGGGGCATGCGACCGAATTCATAAAGCCTTCGGCCCAGCGTTTTAAGCCTTCAGGATTGCCGGTTTCGTTCTGGTTAAGAATATGCTGGACAATGCCTTCGAAATTGAGTGAATACGAAGAGGTTACACCCAGGTATTCGTTTTTTACTTTTATCACTTCATCCGATCCGTATAAGATGGTTTCGATAGCAGCTTCAGGAATATCGGCTAAAGGAGTATCGATTGTGAAATGATATTTATGTGCAATAGCCTCGAGCTGCCTGAAAATCCAGGTAGGTTTGTATTCACCCACCGGAGCTATCCCGCCTTTCTTGATGCTTACCGAAGGATCGGGTATTACCTTGGTAAGGTCAATTTCGGAGATGTAACCAAGGCCTTTGCATTTCGGGCAATACCCGTATGGCGAATTGTACGAAAAGCTGTTTGGTTCCGGTTCATCGTAAGCGATACCGGTTCCGGGATCCATCAGGAGCCGGCTGTAGAAACGTGCATCCGTAGCTTCAATTTCCATCACCATCAGTGCGCCCTTGCCCTGGCGTAAGGCGGTTTGTGTGGAAGAAGTAAGGCGTGAAAGTGATTTTTCGTTGACTTTTATTGTATCGATGACAGCCTCAATATCATGAATCTTGTAACGGTCGACCTGCATTCCGAAACTGATCTCGCTGATTTCACCATCGACACGTACTTTCAGGAACCCCTGTTTGCGGACCTGTTCGAAGAGTTCGCGGTAATGTCCTTTACGGCCGCGAATAAGGGGTGCCAGGATGTAAATGGTTTGTTCGGAATAATTAGTCATGATCAGTTCAATGATCTGATTGTCGGTATACCTCACCATTTTCTGCCCCGACACAAACGAAAAAGCTTCGCCTGCCCTGGCATACAACAGCCGCATGAAATCGTAAATCTCTGTTATTGTGCCTACTGTGGAACGTGGATTGCGGTTGGTTGTCTTTTGTTCAATAGAAATAACAGGGCTTAAACCTGTAATCTTATCAACATCAGGGCGCTCGATATCGCCCATAAACTGGCGTGCATAGGCCGAAAATGTTTCCATGTAACGGCGCTGGCCCTCGGCATATATGGTATCGAAGGCGAGTGACGATTTACCGCTGCCACTCAAACCGGTTATTACAACCAGTTTGTCGCGCGGGATCACAACATCGATATTTTTCAGGTTATGAACACGGGCGCCGTAAACTTCGAGATACTCCTGCTGAGAAGTAACCGGGACTTCCGGAGATTCTTTTTCGCTGCTGCCCTGGTTCATAATTAATTTGCAAGTTGATTCAATAAAAAATACTTATTTGGGCAGCGATCCGGCAGTAATAGTGTCGTTGAAAATTTGTTCCGCATTATCAATTTCCGATAATAAACCATCAAAATCCTCGAAGCCTTTCTTTGGAAGAGAGATAATATATTTTTTCTTCGATGTGTTTACAAGTTTGTCGGACCGCAACCAGGGGTTGAATTCTTTAAGCAACCTGTAATTGATATTCTGTGTTTTTGCAAACGATGGCAGGTTGTTTATACTCGAATCGATCGATATAGTATAGGTTGGAATAGGAGGGTAAAGATCTTTCTTTCGAATGAAATACCCATATTCGGTAGGGTGTTCGTACAGCAATTTAAGAGCTATAATACGGTATACATAACGCATGGTTTCTTCGGGCAGGTAGAGGTCGTAGTAATTGCTTGTACTTTGTCGTTCCAGTTCCTTGGTGATACGGCCTTCGCCAACATTGTAAGCTGCAGCGGCCAGTGTCCAGCTGCCGAATTTATTGTAAGAGCCACGCAACATTTTACAGGCTGCCTCTGTGGCCTTCTCAACATGATATCTTTCATCGATCTGATCACTGATTTCGAGACCGAAAAGTTTACCTGTGGCGGGGATAAACTGCCAGAAACCTGCAGCACCTGCCGGCGATTGTACATTCGTCAAACCGCTTTCGATCAGGGCAAGGTATTTGAAGTCTTCAGGTATGTTATTCTTTTTCAGGATTGGAACTATCATGCGGAAATACCTGTTCGTTTTCTTCAGCATGAGCAGTGTGGAGGAATGCCAATACGTATTTACCATAAGTTCACGGTCGAGGCCTTCACGCACATAATATAAGCCAAGCGGGGCTTCCTCACCGGCAAACTCAGCTTTATCGGGTAAAACAAGCGAAAATATCTTGTTGCTGTGCAGAAAAGCTTTCTGGTAATCGGAATCTGCGGCAGTTTTCTTAAGGTTGTTGGAATAGTAAAACCCTTCAAAAGCTGCAAAAGCTACAAGGGCAAGTATAAATATGATTCTTTTACTCATTTATTTCATTTTAGGTCAGGAGGTCATCAGTATAACGACCTTTTTTCGATTTCATTGTTTTCAGAATACGACTGCCTCGTTCAACATGGGAGCCAGTTTGTCTTTTTCTGATAACAAAGGTTGATCTATTCCCCAATTTATCTGTAACTCGGGGTCGTTCCAGCGAATGCTTCCTTCCGACTCTTTATTATAAAAATTGGTGCATTTATAAGTGAAGATTGTATTGTCTTCGAGTGTTACAAAACCGTGAGCAAACCCAACAGGTATCCAGGCTATGTATTTGTTTTCGACTGATAATACCATCGAAACCCATTTGCCGAAGGTAGGCGAATTGCGCCTGATATCAACTGCAACATCCAGAACGGCCCCGCTCATAACCCGGATAAGTTTTCCCTGTGCAAATGGTTCACGTTGGAAATGGAGTCCGCGCAGTACATTTTTCTGCGACTTGGATTCATTGTCCTGGATGAACGATCCGCTAATGCCAAAATCCTGAAATTTCTTTTCGTGGTACGATTCGAAGAAATAGCCACGTTCGTCGCCGAATACATCCGGCTTAATAATCAGGACTTCAGGAATTGAGGTCGGTATGAGTTCCATAAGTGAATTCAGGTATTACAAATGAATAACCTCGCCATATGCAGCGGCAACCGCTTCCATAACTGCTTCGCTCATGGTAGGGTGAGGGTGAATGGATTTGATAATCTCGTGCCCGGTAGTTTCAAGTTTACGGGCAACTACAACTTCAGCAATCATTTCGGTAACGTTATCACCGATAAAGTGAGCTCCCAGCCATTCGCCATATTTTGCATCAAAAATCACTTTTACAAAACCGTCCTTCGAGCCGGCTGCGCTTGCTTTTCCTGATGCGGAATAAGGAAATTTCCCGATTTTAATATCATAACCGGCTTCTTTTGCCGCTTTCTCGGTCATTCCCACCGAAGCGATTTCGGGCGTCGTATAGGTGCAACCCGGAATGTTATTGTAATCGATAGGCTCAACATGCTTGCCGGCAATTTTTTCGACACAGGTAATACCTTCGTGCGAAGCAACATGGGCAAGGGCAGGCCCCGCAACTATATCGCCTATGGCGTAATATCCTTCAACGTTGGTGCGATAATATTCATCAACAAGTACTTTGCCTTTTTCTGTTATAATTCCGGTGTCTTCAAGGCCGATTCCTTCGAGATTGGTTGCAATACCCACAGCCGAGAGAACTATATCACAGTCAACCACTTCGGTTGCTTTTGGCGTTTTAATGCTCACCCTGCAGGTATCGCCGATAATGTCGACGGATTCAACTGAGGAGGAAGTCATCACCTTCATACCTGATTTCTTGAAGCTGCGTTCCAGTTGTTTCGAAACGTCCTCATCCTCAAGCGGGACAATGTTGGGCAGGAATTCAACCAGGGTTACCTGAACCCCGATGCTGTTATAGAAATACGCAAACTCCGACCCGATTGCTCCTGATCCGACAACCACCATGCTCTGGGGTTTTAACGGCAAGGTCATGGCTTCGCGGTAGCCTATTATTTTCGTGCCGTCCTGTTTCAGGTTCGGGAGTTCGCGCGACCGTGCGCCGGTTGCGATAATTATATGGTCAGCAGAAAATTCGGTTACTTTACCTTCGGCATCGGTTACTTCAACTTTTTTGCCGGGTTTTACTTTTCCGAAACCTTGCAGATGGTCTATTTTATTCTTTTTTAGAAGGAATTGTATCCCTTTGCTCATCCCGTCGGCCACATCACGGCTGCGTTTAACCATGGCGGGAAGGTCGGCAGTTGCAGTTCCTTCGAGGGCGATTCCGTAATCAGCAGCATGCTTTAAGTAGTTGAATACCTGAGCACTCTTCAGCAAAGCCTTTGTCGGAATACATCCCCAGTTGAGGCAAATGCCCCCGAGTTCGGATTTTTCAACAACTGCTGTTTTGAATCCAAGTTGAGATGCGCGGATAGCTGCTACATAACCTCCTGGACCACTGCCAATTACAATAACATCGTAATTCATATTGAGTGAATTTTAAAATGAGCGGCAAAATTACCAATTTTTAACCGGATTTGACCTGTTTTCTTTTGAATTTCTATATCAAAACAACGGATGAGCTGGTTTTGTTGCCGGATTCGCAGAAAAAACCGCGTTTAAGTATAGCCTTTATTTCCCCTAAATGCAAAACGACCTGCTGAAAACAGGTCGTTTTGCATTGCTATGAGTAATAAGCAATTATTTTCTAGGCTCTTCGGCTGCCGGTGGAACTTCCGTCGGCATTTGCGGTGCCTGGCCAGCAGGTTCTTCAACAACTGTGTATCCTGCAGGAATCTTGAACTTATCAGCAGGGATGCTTGCTCCAAGCTCAATTTTTTCAACTATCATTTCCATTGGGACTGCCGAGAACTTAAGTGGAATATTTTTATAGTGTACACCGGTAATAATATTCTGAGGGTTTGTACTATCGGGAGCCATTGTGAATTTTATACCTTTCAACCCTGCAATGGTTTCGGTTCCGTCTTCCTTGAATTTTATTTTAGCTTTTTTCTCAGCGCTAAGGTTTGCAAGGTTCATATTATCGGCCATTTCGGGTGTAAAGGCTGACTTGATGACATTCTTTGTAGCCCTGTCCTTGCCTCCTGCTATATTTTCGATTTCGTAATGGTATGTGAAATTTCCATCCCTGATATCGACAGTGTGCTGTTTCATAGCAGTTCCCATCATGTCACCTTCAACTGTCATTTCACGCATTTCCTTGGTTCCGTAATCATCAAAATAAATGGTCTGGGTCATTTTCACACCCATCATTTCGATCGGTTTGTAGGTTACAATTCCGCTCTTTTCACCGTAAGGCTTATCAGCGCTACCGCCTTTGTTTTCAGAACAACCCGTATTTAGGGCCATTAGGATGGCAAGGCTAATCACCTGTACCAGTAAAAAAGATTTCTTCATTATGTGTAGGTTTTGGTTTATTTCCGGCAAAAGTAATAAAATATTCCGAATTCAGGTAATTGTATAAGATGTTGAAAAACAACTAAGTATATTAAATCGTATTTTATTATTTCAATTAAATTAACTCTTTTTTTGACCTTTCCCAGTTAGCAGGAAGGCGAACACGATGGGTAGCATCACCGGCACAATAAGTACTGCCGGAAGGAACCAGGATGGAAGTTTACTGCCAGCGCTTACATTGCAGGTCTGCCATTCGATAAACAGAAACAGGAGAATCACGAATGCTTTTATTGTCCTTAAGACCCGGGTTGCCATTGTGTACATGCGAAGAGCATTTTCAGCTGTAATCTTTGCCGGATAGTTGAATGTATGAGGAAATTTATTCAGAATAGTAAGACTTAAGTAAAGTATCATGCTGATTGCCGGTAGAATAAAAATACTGGTTTTACTTCCCCAGTCATCGGCCTTGCCGTTAAACCCGTAATGTGTGGGAATTGTATCCGGCAGGTTTTTGAATGCTATTACGGGTATTAAAATACTTGCAGCCAGGCCAAGAACCGCAATTGATTCGATAACATAATCAGGTTTGGCCGGTTTGGGTTTTAGGACAGGACGGTTTTCAGACGATTTGCTCATAAGTTGAATTTTTTATCATAAATTCACCTGATGGAGTATACGAATTGGTTCTTGTTTTATAGTATGCTCAGGTTATTGTGGTTTGCTCAGCCAATTGGCAATTGCCGCGAAAAACCTTCCTGGAGCGAAATAAATGTTTCGGTGAATGAAATTTCGGGAATGGCCTGTATCTGCTCAACAATCACCTGTTTCAGGTGCTCGTTGTTGCGGGTTATGATTTTTATGAGTAAAGAATATTTTCCTGAAATATGATGACATTCAACGATTTCGGGAATTTTACGTATTTTATTGAATACTTCGTTGTGCGTGCTGGTTGAAGTTAGATTAACCTGTATCCCGATAAATGCACAGGTCAGGTAACCCATGCTTTTGTGGTTGAATATAAGCTGAGAGCCGGAAATGATTCCGGCCTCTTTCATTTTACGGATCCGCTGGTGAACTGCTGTATGCGTTACCTTGCAGTTTCGGGCAACCTCAACATACGACATGCGCGCATCAGTCATTAATTGCTCTACAATCCGCTTATCGAGTGCGTCAAGATGAAAGTTATTCGGCATGGTAACAAGGATAAAAATTAAGAATGAAAGTAAATGGAATTAATAAAATTCAAAATTAAAATATTATATGAATAATGGATTCAGAAAAGCAAAAATAGTGTTCATATTGTAAACATCTGGTAGTTTTGCATAATTAAATTTCACATCCATCACCTGTTTTGAAAAAGGTATTAATTTCACATAAAAAAACAAAATGAAACACGATCCGTCACGCGCAATTTTCGAAATGAAACAGTTCGGCGAATTTGGCGATGTTAACCCATCAATAACCGATTCGGCCACGTATACGTTCCTGCAGGCCAAAACCATGGCCGATACTTTTCACGGGGAAGCAGAAGGATGTTTCCTCTATTCAAGGCACTGGAACCCGAGCAACAAATACCTGGCGGATGTTCTGGCCGCGATGGAAGGCACCGAAGAAGGCTGGGTTACGGCTTCAGGTATGGCTGCGATTACTTCAGCAATACTGCAATGCTGCAGTGCAGGCGATCATATCGTTTCAAGTGTTTCATCCTACGGGGGAACCTTCGCATTTATGCAGAACTACCTGCCGAAATTTAATATACTTACTACTTTTGTTGATATCACCGACCTCGATGCGGTGCGCAAAGCGATCACTCCCGAAACAAAGCTTATTTACACCGAATCGATGACCAACCCTATGCTGCAGATATCCGATATTCCGGCATTGGCTTCAATTGCAAACGAGCACAATGTCAGGTTGATGGTTGATAATACATTTACCCCTATGATTATTCAGCCGGCCGCGCTTGGCGCTCATATTGTGGTTTACAGTATGACCAAGTTTATTAATGGTAAAAACGACTGTGTTGCAGGAGCTATCTGCGGCTCGCATGAGTTTATAAATTCGCTTATCGATGTCAATAACGGTACAGCTATGCTCCTTGGACCGGCGCTTGATCCGCTGCGTTCGTCGAGTATCCTGAAAAACATGCATACCCTTCATATCCGCATGCAGCAGCATAGTAAAAATGCTATGTACCTGGCTATAAAAATGAAAGAAGCCGGTTTACGGATAAGCTATCCGGGCTTGCCGGATCATAAAGGACATGAGGTAATGAAAAGCCAGATGCACCCGGATTTCGGGTTTGGCGGGATGCTTTCGATCGATATGATCACCAGTGAGAAAGCCAGCCGCTTTATGGAGCTTATGGAGATGCATGATGTTGGATATCTGGCGGTTAGCCTGGGCTATTTTAAGACGTTGTTCAGCAATTCGGGAAAAAGCACCTCGAGCGAAGTTCCGGAAGAAGTTCAGCTCGATATGGGCCTTTCGGCCGGTCTGGTTCGTTTCAGCGTCGGGCTCGATCATGATATCGCACGTACTTGGAAAAGCATTGAGCACTGCCTCCAGTTGATGGAAAATTAATTTCGGATCCTGATAGCTATCAGGACGGGGGTGGGATGTGAGAAATCAGAACCTGGTTATGAGGGGTTTATGTGCTGATAGCGAATGCTTATATTGCTCTATCTCAAATCCGAAATCACAATTCCCAAATCGCAAATGAATAATTGTATCTTTGCTGATATGATTAAGCTAATTTTCCTTATAGGTGCAGGTGGTTTCCTGGGGACGGTTTCGCGTTTTCTTGCTTCGCGCTGGTTTACGGTTTATTTCCCTTCTGCATTCCCGTTTGGCACCTTTGCGGTGAACATTGTAGGCTGCCTTTTAATCGGTATTATATACGGAATCACGGAAAAGGGGAATTTACTCACCGACGAATGGCGTTTGTTCCTTACTGTGGGTTTCTGCGGTGGTTTTACAACTTTTTCAGCTTTTGCTGCCGAAAATGTTGCTTTGCTCCGCGATACCGAATACTTCAATTTCTTTTTATATACCGGCAGCAGTATTTTTATCGGCTTACTTGCAACTTATGCAGGCATAATGCTTATTAAACTCCTGTAATTATGGATACAAATGATAATGTTAAAGTTTTACGGGTTTATACCAGTTCGACTGATAAACTGAAGCACACTCCTTTGTATGAGATGATTGTATTCGCCGCTAGGCGAAACGCGATGGCCGGGGCAACCGTGCACAAAGGAGTAATGGGCTTTGGCGGCAGCAGCGTTGTTCATTCGGCTAAGTTCTGGGAAACAAATGATAAACTCCCGATGGTGGTTGAAATAGTAGATGAAGGGGCGAAAATTGATGCTTTCTTCGAAGTGATTAAACCTTACCTCGAAAGTGTCCGTTATGGCTGCCTTGTAACTGTTGAAGATGCAAGGGTGCTGCTGTATAAGGCCGGGAAAAAGAAATCGGTGTTTGAGTTGTAAATGGATTCTGGTTTCTGGACTCTGGTTATTGGTTTCTGATCGCCAACAGGGAAACTACTTCGTTTATAACCAACTTCGGAACATTTTGTTCCACATAAAGCCAACTGAATCTTGCAGTTTTTTTATAATAGTTGAATTTTGGCTATCGGATTTTATAATTGTATAACGCTTACCAGTTTGAAAAGAAACTTAAATTCAAAACGGGTTTTTAAATTGCCGATGCTATCAATATAACGTACTCTGTTTTTCTGGAATTTTGATGAATTTCTGCAAACTCAACTCATATCAAAGAATTATTCCTAATTTTAATTTCTCAAAATTGCATTTTGGGTTCGCTCAAAAAGAATGTGATTTCATCCTTATAACACTCTTAACATGGCAGACTGGCTTAAGAAGCAGCAACATTGGCTTTTCGTCCTACTCGGAATAGTTTTAGCACTTGCCTTTTATTTTTTCAACCCGTTTTCGCTAAAGGATGATGCAGCCAAAGCTGTTGCAGTAGCTATTCTTATGGTTGTTTGGTGGGTAACTGAAGCCTTGCCGATGCCAGCTGTTGCGCTGGTTCCCCTGGTTTTGCATCCACTTTTGAAACTCGGCACAATCGAGGAAGCTTCAAAATCATACAGTAACCCGGTAATTTTCCTTTTCATGGGTGGGTTTATGTTAGGTTTGGCCATCCAGAAATGGAACCTTCACAAACGTATTGCACTTCAGATCGTAAAACTTACCGGTACCAGCGGCGACAGGATCATCCTGGGATTTATAATAGCTACCGGGTTCCTAAGCATGTGGCTGAGCAATACCGCAACCACGATGATGATGTTCCCTATTGCGCTGAGTGTAATTGCCGTTATGAAAGAGCACGAAAAGCCTGGACCTGGTTTTGTTAATTTCTCCCTGGTACTTATGCTTGTAATAGCTTATGCAAGCAATATAGGTGGAATGGGTACCATAGTCGGAACACCTCCCAATGCAGCTTTCGTAGGCTTTATCGAGAAAAAATACGGCTATACGGTTCAGTTCCTCGACTGGATGCTCCTTTGTACTCCGCTGGCTTTATTCCTCCTGGCAGCCTTGTATGTGGTTTTAACAAAATGGTTGTTCCCGAACCGCATAAAGAACAGCAAGGAAGCAAATGTGTTTATCCATCAGGAAGTTAAAGCCTTAGGCCGGTTAACAGGAGCTGAAAAACGGGTGCTCATTATATTCCTGGCTACTGCCTTTATGTGGATTACAAAGGACCTGATTAATGAACTCAACCTTTTTAAACTCGACGATAATATGATTGCCATCATCGGTGCCCTGGCTCTTTTTGCGACTCCTAGCGGAAACCGGAAAGAAGGCAAGGTAATTATGATCCTCGATTGGGAAGATACTTCAAAGATGGCCTGGGGAATATTGCTTTTGTTCGGTGGCGGAATTGCTATGGCAGGATCGCTCGAAAAAGTAGGTGTTATGGCTCAGATAGGCAGCTGGCTTGCCGGTTTCAGCCACAGTGGCGGTTTTACACTGGTATTTTTAATCGTTGTTATTTCTATTTTCCTGAGTGAACTAATGAGCAATGTGGCCCAGGTGATCGTTCTGGCACCGGTTCTGGCTGCCCTGGCCGATGCATTGCATATGGATCCGTTGCTGCTCGGTATACCTATGACACTTGCTGCAAGCGCCGCATCTATGATGCCTATGGGTACGCCGCCTAATGCGATCGTTTTCGCAAGTGGTTATATACGTTTACGCGATATGCTCAAAGCCGGGTTTGTAATGAATATAGTGAGTATTATTGTGATAACCCTGTTCTGCTGGTTCCTGCTACCAATGATAATGGGCGTTTTGAAATAATAATGCTAAAAGCATTAAATTCTCTATTTCAATTTGTCCTTAAAAACCTTCCTGAATTTCTCAAGTTTTGGAGCTATTACAAAGGTGCAATAAGGAGCTTCTCCATTCAGGTTATAATAATCCTGGTGATAATCTTCAGCTTTATAGAATTCCATACTCGGGCTGATCTCAGTCACAATAGGTTTATCAAACGCTTTTTCTGCATTCAGTTTAGCTTTATACGCTTCGGCAAGTTGTTTCTGCTCTTCGTTGTGATAAAAAATAGCTGATCGGTATTGAGTTCCCTGGTCAGCTCCCTGTCGGTTGATTGTGGTAGGATCGTGGCTGCTCCAGAAAGCTTCGAGCAATTCGTCGTAAGAAATCACAGCGGGATCGTAAATTATCCTGCAGGCTTCGGCATGTCCGGTCATGCCGGAACACACTTCACGGTATGAC
>CAISRK010000501.1 GCA_903887815.1 uncultured Bacteroidales bacterium
CATCATGATCAAGGATATACGTAAAATCAAGGACCAGTTAAGTGTTGAATTAAACTAAGTCAGCCAAACAATTAATCATAAAAAAAGAAAAATCATGGGACTAGCATCAGAAATGAAAAATCTGAGTGAAGATATACTTGCTTCATTCAAACAACGGATCAAGGAAAATGAAGAACTCGTAAACGATGTTCAAAAAACCCTCGATGGTTTCCGAAAGGATCACCAGGATATGGCCGCAGTTCTGAATGCCAACGCTGCAGCCCTGCGAAAAGGTCTTGCAACCGGCGAAAAAGAACGACTCACTACCTATCATAATTTGATGACAGATATTCACGCAACGATGACCTCCATCCAAAAAGAGGTTGGTGAAATACAGTCATACACATTCAATATGATCAACGATTTCACAACCGACCGGTCAAAAATGGCAGTCGAGTTGAATAAATTCTTCTCGGAAAACCGCTCCGGCAGAAAGGAAGACGAAACATTGAGGATGGCTGAATTCAATTCTCTCATGACCGAGATCAATGCCGATATACGGAGCATTAATGATGAAGTCATGCTAATCATGAAGAATACAAACGAAATGCTCGATACCTTCGGCAAAGAGCACAAGGAGATGACAGCAGAACTCAGGGCAGAACTTAACCAGAACCTTACCGAACGTGTTGAGTATACAAGAACAATGCTCAGCGGATTCCAGAAACGCTTATCGGAAATCAGCAAAGAAAACCAGAAGGCCGCCCAGAAACTCAGGAAAGATCTTTCGAAAGGCGAGACTGAAAGGATTAGCGAGTACAACGGCGTTATGAAAGGAATTCATACCGCAATAAAAGTGATCCGCAAAGAGGTAAAGGATATCCATAATGCTACTGCTACCATGATCTCTGATCTTTCAACTGATCGTGGACAGGCAACTGCCGAATGGAAAAAGATGCAGGATTCAATTGCCAAATTCAGGAAATCAGGTACCATCAGCACTCCAAAGGAAGCTAAGAAAGCAGCTGCCCCGGCAACTGCAAAAGAAGCCGCACCCGCAATGGAAATGCCAAAAGCTGAAATTCCTGCCCCTGCAGCCATAGAAGATGAGCCTAAAACACTGGACAAAAAAATTCTGGAGTTTATTAACAGCCATCCAAAAGGTGTGAAGGTATCGGAAATGGAAGAAACTATGGGCGAAACAAGAATGAAACTGGGTTATACCGCCAAAGCGTTGCTGGATGATGGGAAGGTGCAAAAAATTGATAATATCTACTTTCCGCTAAAATAAACACTTGGACAACAGGTGGGGCTAAAGTAAATCTTTACTGCAGCTCCACCTTTTTTTTGAATAATCCTATTTAGCAAATGCCATGAAAGTCATCCAGTGCGCATACTGCAGCGGAACAGGAAAAGATCCGTATCAATTACTCTGCCCGACATCCTATTGCCTTTCGTGCAATGGTACCGGGTTGGTGAAGGAAGAGGAACCCACCAAAAAATGTGTCTATTGTTCTGGCACAGGCAAAAATCCCCTTGGCGCCAGGGTACCTTGTATTGTGTGCGGGGGAAGAGGAACCAATCACAACATCAGCAATCTCATTTGTACCCAATGCAAAGGCACTGCAAGGTCGGGCGATGGCCTCCCATGCACCGGATGCGGAGGCAAAGGATATAAAGGAAACTAATTATGAATACGGTCAGGGATAACTTCAGGAAGAGCCTGCTCAAACGCCAGGAAGCTATAAACAACTACAATGCGAAGAAAGCGGCCTTCCAACAATCTAAATCACTGATACTTAAAGATATTGAAGAAGCACGAAAGATCTGGAAAAGTACTTTCAGCCAATTACCCGATACAGGTTTTATACTGTAACTTACAAATCCGTTAACCCACCAACCCAACCTGCCATGAGCAATAACAATGAAATGAACACCGTACTCGAATTAAAACCCATGTCGAATTTTGTCGAAACCGATTACATCAGGGACATAACCAGCCGTGGACTTACATACATAAAAGCAGGCTTCCCGGTGCATTTCAGGGGGCCGTCGGGAACAGGGAAAACTACAGTTGCCATGCATCTTGCCAGTAAAATAGGCAGGCCGGTGGTTATTATTCACGGCGATGCCGAATACAAAACATCCGATCTCATCGGCAGCGAACAGGGATATAAATATAAAAGACTCGACGACAAATTTATCCATTCCGTGCATAAGTACGAAGAGGATATGAGCAAACAGTGGGTCAATAACCGCCTTACAATAGCGGTAAAAAATGGTTTTACTCTTATTTACGATGAATTTACGCGTTCACGCCCCGAAGCCAACAACATACTGTTGCCTATACTCCAGGAGCGCATGCTGAGTACATCGGCAGCCAAGGAGGAAGATTATTATATGAAAGTACATCCTGAATTCAGGGCTATATTTACCTCAAACCCCGAAGAATATGCCGGCGTTAACCGCACACAGGATGCCCTGCGCGACCGTATGGTTACCATGGATCTCGACCATTTCGACTACGAAACCGAATTAAAGATCACTATGGCCAAATCGGAACTCTCGCTGAAAGATACTGAAACTATCGTGAAAATTGTTAGGGGCCTGCGCGAATCGGGAAAAACCGAATTCGATCCTACAATCAGGGGCTCTATTATGATTGCAAAAACACTGGCAACACTCAAAGTTACTCCTTCCTCATCGAGAGAAATGTTCCGCAAAATATGCCAGGATATCCTAACCTCGGAAACCAGCCGTATAGGATCAAAAACAAACCAGGACAAAGTAAAATTAATTGTTGACGAACTCATCGAAAAATTCATCTGACCAGCCTTCACCCTTTAATACCATACTACAATGCCTATTTCAAGCGCAATAAAAGGACTTCAGAGCATCAAATCGATGCAGAATGTTAACAAATCGGGTATCCCAAACAAGGAAGATTCCGATTTTATCAAACTCTACATGTTCGAGAAGGAACGGAACAGGCTCAAAGGCGAAGAAATCAAGATCCTATTAAGGCTCGAATTTATTCAGGGGAGGCTTAAAGAGATCCAATCCTGCTACGACGAAAAGGCAGGTGAAATGCAGATTTCCAGTCGGCAGAAAGCAGGCAGGAAAACTGCAGAAGCTGTAAAACCGGAATTTAAAACGATGTCAATCGACTACTAGTGGCGATCTGATATTACCGAACATCCGCCTGTGTGACCAGGATGCAATTTGTAAAACGCTGTAATAACAAATAATATGGAAAATGGGTTTTATCTTTATTGTATCAGGCCACATACAGATGTGGCAATCGAAGTCTCCCGGACCATTTCCGGCAAGGGCGAAATCCTGGCCATTCCATTCCTTGAACTCGAAGCGCTGACAAGCGAAGTATCCCTCGACGAATTTGGCTCCGACGAGATCCGTAAAAAAGCCGAAGAAGACCTGGATTGGATAAAAATGAAGGCCCAGGTACACGAAGAAGTTGTTGAACAAGCCATGCGCGAGGGCGACTCTATCAGCATCCCGGTTATCCCTATGCAGTTCGGCGTAATATTCCGCACAAAAGAAAAACTGCTCGAAAGCATGTACCTGAACCTGGAGCGATTCAGGGATAACCTCGGTTTCATTAAAGGCCGGCAGGAATGGGGCATTAAAGCCTTCCTCGACCAGAAAGCCTTTGACGAAATTATCGAAAACGCTAATGAGGAAATACAGGCAAAAAAGAGAGAAGCCGAATTGCTGCCAAAAGGCATGGCTTTTTTTGCAAAGAAACAGGCGGCCTCTAAAATAGAGGAAATTAAAGACAACGAATTATCGCGTATTACGATCGAAATAAAAGATAACCTGGCCCGGCTGGCCGTGAGTCTGCATAAAGCAAAAATCCTGGAGAAAGATTTTACCCGAATGACACACGACATGGTTTTCAATGTATTCTGCCTGGTCGATCAATCAGAACTGGATGAATTTAAAGCGGTGACCCACGAAATGAAAGAGAAATATCTTCCGTTCGGCATCGAAATCGAAATGAGCGGCCCTTGGCCATCGTACCACTTTGCTATAGCTTAACCTGACATGACGGACTCCGAAAATAAAAATGCCACTCTGGTCGATGCTCTCGACGTTGTAATTGATAAAGGCGCTGTACTTCACGGGGATGTCATCATAAAAATTGCTGACATGGATATGCTGGCAATCTCGTTAAGGGTAATAATTGTTTCCTTATCGAAGCTCAATACACAGCAGGGCAAAAGAGTCGACCGTGTGAATACCAATGAATTAGGGGATGAGAATTTCCTGTTGAAACTGGAGAAACAAATCGAAAAGGCTCAGAAGCATATCAACCAGATGATAAATGCCGATATGCCTGCTGAAGCCGAAGGCGGACTCGCCCAGTTGGTCCTTACGCTTATCAAACTCATTGTCGACCTGGTTGAAAGAGAAGCCATGCGCAGGGTTGAGCGGGAAGAATTAACACCTATAGAGGTACAGAAACTGGGTCTGAACCTCGAAGCCATTGAAACAAAAATTGAAGAACTCAGGTTAGTCTTCGGGCTTCAGGAAGATGACCTGAATATCGACCTGGGCTCACTGGGATCACTTAGATAGTTAAATAGAAATATATTATGTCAGAAACTAAACTTACAACTTCAACAGGTAATTCCTCACTCCGTGATGTGCTGGAACTCGTTCTGGACAAAGGCATTGTTATTGTCGGCGATATCCAGATTAAAATTGCGGATGTGGATCTGTTGACTATCAAAATAAGGCTTTTGGTATGCGGGGTCGACAAGGCGCTGGAAATGGGGATTAACTGGTGGCAGGACGATCCGTATCTTTCGTCAGCAGCCAAAGCAAACGAACTCCTGCAGCAGGAAACCCTTTTAGCCCGGCTCGAAAAACTTGAAGCGCGCAATAATCCAACTTAACCCTTCTAAATTTCAATACAATGGAAAAAGATAACAAAGATAAAAAAGACGAATCGGCATTCGAAATCTTCGGACTTGGCGGTTTGTTTAAAGGAATTGAAAAACTGGTTGACCTTGCCGGGAAACTCGAGGAAAACGGTGCCCTTAACAAAGAGGGCGAATTCAACCTCGATCATATTAAAAAGGGCATGAAGGGCGTGTATGGATTTACAATCAACACTGCCGGCGGCGGTTCACCAAAAGTGGAAACGTTCGGTAATATCAAGAAAACCCCCGAAGGACCCAAGGTGGATGAGGAACGCGAACCCATCACCGACATTTTCGACGAAAAAGATGAGGTCGTAATAATTGCCGAAATGCCGGGTATCGACGAAGCTGAGATCAAACTCGAGCTCCGTGAAGATATACTCGAAATATCAGCCAAAGGCAAAAACAGAACGTATCGCAAGGAGATGCTCCTGCCCGTTAAAACGGTTGCAGCCAATCTTACTCACAAATTCACAAACGGAATCCTTGAGATCAGGATAACTAAATAGCACCATGGCACTGGAGGGATTAGACAACGATAAACTTAAACTCATCATTTTCGGAGGAAAAGGAGGAGTAGGTAAGACCAGTTGTGCTATCGCCTCGGCGCTTGCCATGGCCGAAAATTATAAAACACTGCTTATTTCAACCGATCCTGCCCATTCTCTCGCCGACTGCCTCGAACAGCCAATTGGCTTTCATGAAGTTCTGATCGTGGGAGCACCCGGGCTCACGGCTATCGAGGTAGTTGCCGAGGAAGCGCTTTCGGTATTCAAAAAAGCACACAGCAGCGAACTGAAAAAGCTTTTCGATACATCAACCAACTTCGACACCGACGATATTAACGAACTGATGTCACTGTCGCTGCCCGGAATCGATGAGATCATGAGTTTTAAAACCATCATCGATTTTATCGAAGAAGGTCGCTATGAAAAATACATTGTCGATACTGCCCCAACCGGTCATGCCCTCAGGCTTATTGCTTCGCCTAAGTTGCTGGACCAATGGATTAAAGTGGCCGCACGTATGCGATGGAAATACAGGTACATCATTTCAAGTTTTGCCGGTTCCTATACCGAAGATGAAGTGGATGCATTCCTGCTGGGGCTCAAAAAAACCGTCAAACGGATCGAAAACCTGCTCAGTAATAAGGAACGTTGCGAATTTATCCCGGTATGTATCCCCGAATCCATGGCAATAACCGAATCAGTTCGACTACTGGCCGACCTGAAAACATCAGGAGTCATAGCTCACCAGCTTATCGTTAACAATGTGATGACCAGTGAGGACAGCGATTTTTGCCGGAAACGAAAAGCCGGTCAGTTACCTTACCTGCTCCAGGTTAAGGAGGTTTTCCCGGGTTTTAATAAAGTGGAAGTTCCCATGTTCCCGACCGAAATAAAAGGCCTTGAAACCCTTAATCAATTAAAGAATTATCTGTTTAAGAAAATTGCCGTTAACTCATAAACACTATCCGGAATGAACGACGAAATGACGCTGCGCGTAAAAGAAGCCCTTGTGAAAGATGTTGGTCGGGCAATTGCAAGAATCGACCCCAATGATATGAAGCTGATCGGTATCGAAAGCGGCGATGTGATTATGATAGAAGGCAAACGTGCCACCCCGGTAAAAATCCTGCCTTGTTATCCCGAGGACAGGGGGAAAAGTATAATACAGATCGACGGTATTACCCGCGAGAATGCCCAGGTTGGCATCGACGAAAAGGTCAGGATCGCAAAAACCGCCTATCGCCAGGCTTCAAAAATAAAACTCAAACCCGATACCCGTTCCGGTTCACAGTTCAAGGCCGACGATGCCAAGTACATAGGATCGCTTATCAACGGTTTGCCTGTAGTTAAGGGCGATAAAGTCCGCGCCATGCTCTTCGGTTCACGTTCAGTCGATTATACCGTTACCGGCGTACACCCCGAAGGTGTTGTACTGATTCATCCCGATACCTCCTTCCAACTCGAACTTGTTAAACAACAGGGCGAAAGCAAGAAAAAAATCTCGTACGAAGATATAGGCGGCCTGGGCAACCAGGTGCAGCGTATTCGCGAAATGATCGAACTGCCGCTTAAGTACCCCGAAATATTCGAACGCCTCGGTATACAGCCTCCCAAAGGAGTTTTCCTTTATGGCCCTCCGGGCACTGGTAAAACCCTTATTGTAAGAGCTGTAGCACACGAAACGGATGCTTATTTTATCAATATCTCCGGACCGGAGATTATGGGGAAATTTTACGGCGAAAGCGAAGGCCGCATCCGCAAACTCTTCGAAGAAGCCCAGGCACATGCCCCTTCCATTATATTTATCGATGAAATCGACGCAATTGCTCCCAAACGTGAAGACATGGGCGGTGAAAAACAGGTTGAAAAACGTGTTGTTGCCCAGTTGCTCTCACTCATGGACGGGCTTGAGTCGAGGGGGAAAGTAATCGTTATCGGTGCCACCAATATACCCAACTCCATCGATCCGGCATTACGACGCCCGGGACGTTTCGACCGCGAGATATCGATCTCCATTCCCGATAAAAAGGGAAGGCTCGAAATACTGCATATACATACTAGGGGAATTCCCCTGGCAATGGATGTGGATATGGAGAAACTTGCCGAGATCACGCATGGTTTCGTGGGTGCCGACCTCGAAGCTCTTGCCCGCGAAGCTGCCATGACGGCCTTGCGCAAAATACTGCCGCAGATCGATTTCGAGATGTCGGAGATTCCTTACGAAGTGCTCATGCAACTCGAAGTAAGTATGGATAACTTCCTCGACGCCATGAAAGAAGTTGAACCTTCGGCTATACGGGAAGTGTTCGTCGAAGTACCGGATGTAAAATGGGACGATGTGGGCGGACTCGACGATATAAAGGAAGCACTGAAGGAAACCGTTGAGTGGCCTCTGAAATATGCCGATTTGTTTAAGAAAGCTGACACCAACCCGCCAAAGGGAATAATCCTTCACGGGAAACCGGGAACCGGTAAAACATACCTGGCAAAAGCACTCGCAAGCGAAAGCGGAGTAAACTTTATATCCGTAAAAGGCCCGCAGATACTAAGCCGTTATATTGGTGAATCGGAAAAAGGTGTGCGCGAACTCTTCCGCATGGCAAAACAGGCCTCCCCCTGCATACTTTTCCTCGATGAAATCGACAGCCTGACCCCCAGGCGCAGTACCGACGGTTCCGGATCAGGCGTTATCGAAAGGGTTATAGGGCAGTTCCTTACCGAAATGGATGGCATCGAAGATCTGAAAGGCGTAATCGTGCTTGCCGCCACCAACAGGATCGACCTTATCGACCCGGCATTGCTCCGCAGCGGGAGGTTCGACCTTATATTCGAACTGCCGCTTCCCGACCTCAATACACGCGAAAAAATATTTGGAATTCATACCCGCAATAAACCCCTGGCAAAGAAAGTGAACCTTAAAAATATGGCTTTGAAAACCGAAGGCCTTACGGGTTCCGATATAGGGTTTATCTGCCGCAAAGCAGCCATGCTTGCCATACGCACCTGGATTGATGCAAAAAACAAAACCACAGCCACCGGCAAGCAGGAGATATCCATACTCGAATCCCATTTCGAGGAAGCAATACAACTGGTATTAAAACAAAACACAATCCGAAAATAAACTCCAGCAAAATGACAAAGGGAATCTACATTTATGGAATAGTGCCGAATTTTTACGGCGCCACGCAGTTTCAGTCGCTCGAAAATTCAGGAGTTTATACAATAAGCTTCGATAATATATCGGCTATTGTTTCCGACCACGAAAGCGATCACCTCGACTATTCCGACAAGGAATCGCTGGGGCACCTGCTGGTACATCATCAGAAAACCATTGAATCGCTTATGGAAAAAGGATTTGCCATGCTTATCCCCATGCGGCTGGGTACCATTGTAAGCACCCGGAATGAGGTAGCCAGAATACTGTCAACCGGTCATGAACTTATTTTTAATACACTGAAGAAAATCGAATTCCTGTCGGAGATCGACCTGGCTGTTACCTGGGAAAACTTCGGGGATTTGCTTACCGAAATTTCGGTTCATCCCGATATTGTTGCCCTTAAAAATGAGATCCTGAGTAAATCGGATGCACTCACACAAATCGACCAGGTGAAAATCGGGATGCTGATACAGCAAAAGCTTGAAGAAAAGAACAAAGCCGTTGAACTGAACATACTCGATGAATTATCGAAACTAGGCGTTGATATTAAAATACACGATGTAATGGACGACGAAATGGTAAGCAATGCTGCTTTCCTGATCCATTCGAATAAGAAGGGGAAGTTCGAACATGCCATCGAAAGGCTTGACGAAGAATACCACGGTGCGCTTAAATTCAAGATTGTAGGACCGTTGCCCTGCTACAGTTTTTATACCCTCGAAGTAAAAGATTTGAACCTCGAAGCCGTTGAGCAGGCAGGCATGGAGCTTGGACTTAAGGAAGTAACTACGGTGCCGGAAATCAAGAAAGCATACCTCGAAAATGCAAGGCTGTTCCATCCCGATGCTCAGCCAGCTATTGCGGGTGAAGAAACTTTCAACCGAATCAACAAAGCTTACCATACCCTGCTCGATTATGCTGCGGCTGCCAGGCAGGCTTCGAACGACGATATCATCCCGCTCAGCAGGGAACGCCTCGCCGAAAACCTCATCCTTGTTAAAATAAAGGACTGATATGCAACGCGACGGAAAATACATTTATTGCATTATCGCTTCCGACAGCGATACGAACCTGGGCCCTATAGGAGTTGGTGGGCGAGGCGACCTGGTTACAACCATTGGCTTTGGGGGTTTATCCATGGTAGTGAGCGATCACCCACTCTCCAGGTTTGTTGTGAACCCCGAAAATATGCTGGCCCATCAGCTTGTTATTGAAGCAGCCATGAAGGAATTCAGCAGTATACTCCCTATACGATTCGGAACCATTGCCGCTACCCCCGACGAAATACGCAACCTGCTCAACCGCCGCTACAGCGAATTTATGGAATTGCTCAGGCAGTTCGAAAACAAGGTGGAACTCAATGTGAGGGGAACCTGGAAAAACATGGGTGTAATATACAAGGAGATCGACCGTGAACATGTTGAACTGCAGAAAATAAGGGCCGAAATCGACCAGTCCGACGATAAGGATGCTAAAAACAGGCAGATAGGCGAAGCAGGAAAACTGGTTGAACTCGCCCTTACCGAAAAGAAACTGAGCGAAACCGACGAGATTATCGATGCTTTCCGTAAATCGGTTTTCGAATATAAGCTGAACAAAACCACTGGCGATGCCATGTTCATGAATACGGCATTCCTTGTAAACAGCGGCCGCGAAATAGAATTCGACAACATCATGGCCGACCTGGGTGCCCGCTACGACGACCGCAGCGATTTTGTGTACACGGCACCTCTGCCAATCTTTAATTTTATCGACC
>CAISRK010000502.1 GCA_903887815.1 uncultured Bacteroidales bacterium
GTAACAGTTAAAAAATTCAGGCTTCCCGTGCCTGTCATTACAAAGCTGAATCTACCGGTTAAATCAGATTTCACAACTTCCGGAATTGTCAGGTTAGGACAGTCGGAGGGACTGCTGGGTAGCCAGGTATATTCCATGGTTACTGACAGGATGGGCTGTATCTGGATTTCAACCGAAAAAGGGATAAGCCGCTATACCGGCGATGGGTTCGAAACCTATAATTTCTTTTCAAAAAACCCGCAAGGCTACCTGGAAGCAATTTCTGAAATGCAGATTGACCGGAAAGGAAATTTGCTGATGACTGCCATGATCAGCGGTATCTACCGCCTGAATATACTCACCGGAATTGTTCAACATTACCAGGTTGGGGAGTTGTTTATACGTATACACGAGGATCACAACGGGGTTTTATGGGCAGCCAATGCAGCCAGTGGAATCTTTTTTATGGATTCAACCTGCCGTTCAGTAAAGCAGCTTATTCTGCCCGGTACAAAAGGTGAAAATAATACTTTTGGTTTGCAGGAAGATTCACATCACAATATATGGATAGGACAGGCCAACAGGCTGCTTATTGTTAATTCTGATCGGAATGCAATAAAGCTGATTGGTAAGGATGAAGGATTAACCATCAATATTCCCTTTGAATTTACTGAAGATTCAAGGGGAATTGTCTGGATATCAGCTTTTTCAGATGAGGCTCATGCAATATCCTTAGCGCAGGATAAAATATTCACTCTCGGCCCGAAGCAGGGTTTTTATCGCCGAAGCCTGGATGTAGTTGAAGACCAGTTGAAACGGATATGGATCATGAGTTACGATACTGCTTTTATTCTCGATCTGGCTTCGAACAAGATTAAGAAGATTCCGACCGGGTCCAAATTTGTTGATGGACATCCTTCCAAGTTAATGATAGATTTGAATGGAACTTTATGGATAGGAACTGCAAATAATGGGATACTCCTGGTGGATCCGCGGGGGCCGCTCTCCGAGCATTTCAATATGGCAAGCGGCCTTGCCAGTAATGATGTGTGGGGTATTAAAGAAGATAAATTTAAAAGAGTGTGGCTGGCAACCTATCAGGGAATCAATATTTATGACCCAGTCCACCAGAAATTGTATTTACTTAAACTTCCCGAAAAGCTGAGTACGAACAACCACCGCAGACTTGATCTGCTCGATGAGGACCATATACTCGTAAGTTCGATCAACGGTTTCGCAATTATCGATTTAAAGGGAAACACAATTAAGATATACACAATGAAACGTGGTATAAACCAGGTTTACTTCAGTGGGATTAAAGACAGAAATGGTAATATCTGGATTGGATCCAACCATGGTGTTACAAAGTTCAACCCGGAACAGAATGTATTTAAAAAGATCGACCAGTCATCCGGATTGGCATCAAATACTGTCTGGGCTATTGTAAAAGATAATACTGAAAAAATCTGGCTGCAGACCGAAGTAGAACTGAATTATGTTGATCCTCAGAAAAACACCTTGTTGACAATCGGCAAAAAGGATGGATTAGTCCTCGATAATACATACATGGTTTTAAATACAAATAAGGGCGAAGTCTTGATTGGCGGCGATCGCGGCTTTTCCATCCTGGACCGGCAACGGAAGTGGATTACTAACGTGACTTCAAAAGAAGGGTTGATACCTGAAGTTATGTACGATGTGATTGAAAGCAATAAACGGATTCAGATTGGCTCCGAGAACGGTTTAATCATTGTCGACCAATCCGATGTTCCCGGCAAGCCCTGGCGGTTTACAAACTTTGGCAAACAGGAAGGCTTCCCCCTAAATAATTATAACCAGGCTACAGCAACGCGAACTTCCGGGGGGCAGGTATGGCTTTCAGCTACCCCAATTCTTACGGTTAACCTGCAGGATCCGTATATCGACACGCTTCAACCCAGGGCATGGATCACCGATTTTAATATCATGGACCAGAATCCGTCATTTATGGATGCAAGGTATTTAAAATCAACACTTTACGAAGGTGATACCCTTTGGGATTTAGAGAAAAACAAATATTTCCTGAAAGATAATCTTCCCGGAGCTTCTGCTTACCTTTCAAAAAATAACATTACCTGGGACAGCCTGAATCCGGCCTTCCAGATGCCGGTCGGATTAATGTTGCCCTACGATCAGAATTCGTTCAACTTCACATTTACGAACCTTGATATTAAAGGAAGGGATAAAATTGTTTATCGATACACACTGCAAGGAGCGAAGGAATCATGGTCAGATGCAAGCACAAAATCGGTTTCGAAAAACTATTATAACATTAAGCCCGGTAAATATACATTCAAGGTTGCAACCCGGGGATTTAACGGAGTGTGGAGCAAACCTGCCGAACTGAGCTTCACCATCCGTCCTCCCTGGTGGCAAACCTGGTGGGCTTACTGTATCTATGGCATATTTTTCATTACAGGAGTGCTAATAGTTGATCGTTTTCAGAAGCAGCGGCTTATCCGGATTGAAAGGGGCAGGGCACAGATCAGAGAACTTGAACAGGCTAAGGAAATCGAAAAAGCCTACACCGAACTCAAGGCCACCCAATCGCAGCTTATACAATCCGAAAAAATGGCTTCCCTTGGCGAACTCACAGCCGGAATTGCTCACGAAATTCAAAACCCGCTGAACTTCGTAAACAATTTCTCGGAAGTAAACACCGAGTTAATTGAGGAAATGAAGCAGGAAATAGATAAAGGCAACCTGGAAGAAGTAAAGGCGATAGCCAATGACATTGCTGATAATGAGCAGAAAATTTCGCAGCACGGCAAAAGGGCCGATGCTATCGTGAAAGGAATGCTTTTACATAGCCGGAGCAGTGCAGGGGTTAAAGAGCCGGCCGACGTAAATGCACTGGCTGATGAATACCTGCGACTTTCTTATCATGGATTAAGGGCCAAGGATAAATCCTTTAATGCCACGATGAAGACTGATTTTGACCAAAGCATTGGCCCAATTAATATTATTCCGCAGGATATAGGGAGAGTAATTCTCAACCTGATCACCAATGCATTTTATGCGGTTACAGAGAAAAAACATCAATATCCCGAAGGTTACGAGCCAACCGTTTCGGTTAGTACGAAAATGCTGAATGGAAGAGTTGAAATCAAAGTTTCTGATAACGGAAATGGAATTCCTCAAAAGGTACTCGACAAAATATACCAGCCTTTCTTTACTACCAAACCCAGCGGGCAAGGTACAGGATTGGGGTTGAGTATGAGTTACGAAATAGTCACCAAGGGGCACGACGGGGAGCTAAAGGTTGATACTAAAGAAGGTGAAGGCACAAGCTTCACAATTGTTTTACCAGCATAAAATATAAACAAATGAGTATGAAGATATTAGTTGTCGACGACGAAAGAGATATTCAAACCCTGTTCGAACAAAGGTTCCGGAAAGAAATCAGGGATAATTCACTTGAATTTGCCTTTGCCTTTTCGGGTGAGGAAGCACTTACATACCTCAATCAACCGGAACATCAAACGGTATTAATTCTTTCCGATATCAACATGCCGGGTATGAGCGGACTTGAACTGCTGAGGCATATCAAACAAAAGTATAATGCCCCGCCACCTATAGTAATGATGATTACAGCCTATGGCGATGCCGAAAACTATAATAAAGCCAAGGAAATGGGTGCCGACGATTTTTTAACCAAACCTGTTGACTTTTCGTATTTAAAAGAAAAATTTAAGCAATAAAAGCATGGCAAAAATTCTAGTAGCCGACGATGAGGTTGATCTGGAAATGCTCATCAAACAGAAATTCCGCCAGAAGATCCGTGAACAGGAATATGAATTTGTATTTGCAGTAAATGGGAAAGATGCCCTGGCAAAAATTCAGTTGCACCCTGATATCGATATTGTTCTGAGCGATATCAATATGCCTGAGATGGATGGCTTAACACTGCTTAGCCGGCTGGGAGAATCGAGCCCCCTTATAAAATCGGTAATTGTTTCAGCCTACGGTGATATGGAAAACATACGAACCGCCATGAACCGGGGTGCATTCGATTTCATAACCAAGCCCATCAATTTTGAGGACCTGACTGTAACAATGGAGAAAACAATAAAGCATTGTGCCCAAATTCGCGAAACACTTAAAGCCATACGCGAAAACAGTATACTCCGGATGTATGTCGACGAAACGGTGCTTAACTTTATGGGCAGCCGCGAATTTGAAGCTTCGCTGATGGCAAATGAAGCCGTCGAAGCCACAATTGTCTTCATCGACATCTGTAGCTTTACATCAATAAGTGAGAATGAATCGCCCGATACAGTTGTAAAATTGCTCAACAGCTACTTCGAAGTGATGGTGAAGGAAATCATTGCACAGGGAGGCTACATCGACAAATTCATCGGCGACGCAATAATGGCTGTTTTCCGTGGCGAATACCACCTCGACAGGGCTTTGGATGCCTGCCTTGCTGTGAGATCCCAGATTGGCAAACTGCCCTCACTTACTGATAACGTGTCGTTCGTACCAAATGTATCAATTGGCATAAACAGCGGCGATATGATTTCCGGAAACATAGGATCTGCCAGTCTCCGCCGTCTTGACTATACCGTAATCGGCGACACAGTTAATACAGCACAACGCCTTCAGTCCGCTGCCGGACCCGGACAGATACTGATTAATAGCAGTTCTTATGAAAAAGTGAAGGAATCCTTTAACTGCCGGAAAGTAGGGGAGGTGAGCCTTAAAAATAAGGTTGACAGTGTAATAACCTACGAAGTCCTTGACTAGAATGCCAGGCCTGGTATGACAAGTATTCATCCATTCTGTTTCTGGATGTATAATTCAGGTTTGAAAATAAAACCTTGGTGAAAAACAAATTCATCGAAAATGAAAAATATGGAAATCCATTGTTTTGATGTATATTTGACATGAGTTTATGCGCTTTTTTTTTTCTGAAAAGTTCATTTAATCCGGGGATGATGAAAACCGTTAACAGAGTAGTCAAACTTTAAACCAGAAAGTATGCATTTTTTAGCTGTTTCATTACTTGCAATCCTGGCCGGCACATTGCTGCTTGCAAAAACAAAAAAGGAGGAACTGGGCAAATTTTTTACTTATGTTTCATGGTTCTTTGTTGTTGTCGGGTTCATCCTATTCGTTGGTTTTATAGCCGGTGGTATCTGTAAAATGTCGCATTGCAGCAAACAGTGCAATACTGAATGCAGTCACGGGATGATGATGAAAGACTGTAAAGGCGGAGGCCATGATGGTATGAGCTGTCCTCCGGGCATGTGTAAAGGTTCATGCGAAGATATGGGCAAATGTATGAAAGGTGACAGCCTGAAAGAATGTTGCCCGGGTCATAAGGTATGTGATTCGACTAAGATGCCTGTTCCTAAAAAAGAATAAAACCTGAAGCAAAAATCGTATTAATTCATACAATCAGGCTGCCCTCAAAGGCAGCCTGATTCATTTCCGGGAGTTGGGTAGGAATTTTGACAAATTATCCTATTACCCCAAAAAACAATTGGAATCAGGAGCGTTTTTGAGCTCTGTTTAAACTATATTATAAAACATTAAACAATATGCGGTATCAGATGTTATATAACTAGGGTATTTGTTTGATACACATTATGAACAATAACAGTATATTAATTTGTTCTGAATAACTGTGCAAATATGCCGCGAATAACATGGAATAAGTATAGCGGTTTTCCTGCTGTTTTAAGTTTAGTTTATGAAGATACTACTCACAGGTGTTACAGGATATATTGCGAAACGCCTTTTACCGGTATTGTTGCAAAACGGACATCAGGTTGTATGTTGTGTGCGCGATAAAAACCGTTTCGATATAATAAAGTATGCAACCGAAAACGTAAGCGTTATCGAAGCCGACTTTCTGAGGAGAGATAGCCTACAAACTATCCCGGACGATATTGATATTGCTTTTTACCTGATACATTCCATGTCGACCCAAAAAGGTGATTTTGAATCCATGGAACAGGTATGTGCAAATAATTTCCGCGAAAGAATACAAAATACACATGCCAGGCAGGTAATCTATTTAAGTGGCATTGTAAATGAAAAAGAGTTGTCGAAACACTTGTCGTCACGAAAAAATGTGGAAAGTATATTGTCAGAATCCGCATTTGCCCTTACTACACTTAAGGCTGGCATTATTGTGGGTTCAGGAAGCGCTTCCTTCGAAATCATCCGCGATTTGGTCGAGAAACTTCCTGTAATGGTAACGCCCCGCTGGCTTGAAACAAAATGCCAGCCTATAGCAATCCGGAATGTTATCGAATTTTTAGTTGGTGTTATCGGCAATGCCGATACCTATAATAAAAGCTACGATATAGGAGGCCCGGATATTGTAAGTTATAAGCAAATGCTTTTGCGCTTTGCGGAAATACGGGGGCTGAAAAGAAGAATATTTATTATTCCCGTTATGACGCCTAAAATATCATCGTATTGGTTATATTTTGTAACAGCCACATCATTTTCTTTAGCTAAGAATCTGGTTAATAGTATGAAAGTTGAAGTAATCTGTAGTCCCAATAATTTAGCTTCAATGCTGGGGATATCACAAATTGATTACGATTCGTCAATCAGGCTGGCTTTCGGTAAAATTGAGCAAAATCAGGTAGTGTCGAGCTGGAAGGATGCGCAAACAAGCGATCTTTTGCAAAAAGGCATCTCGCAGTTTATCGAAATACCTGTAAATGGCTGTTTTAAAGATGTTCGCACAAGCGAGGTTAAAAACAGTCAGACAACTTTGAACAAAATCTGGTCGATCGGGGGTAAAACAGGTTGGTATTATGGCAATTGGCTTTGGAAATTACGAGGTTTTATCGATAAACTGGCAGGAGGAGTAGGGATGCGTAGAGGAAGAAAAAACGGTATCGAAATAGCTGCCGGTGATACCCTGGATTTCTGGAGAGTAATTTATGCCAATCGCGACGAAAAACGCTTATTGTTATATGCCGAAATGAAATTACCGGGCGAAGCATGGCTAGAGTTTAAAATTGATGAAAAGAATATTCTGACTCAAACAGCTACTTTCAGACCTTTGGGATTGCCTGGCAGGCTTTATTGGTATGCAGCTTTACCTGTACACGGTTATATTTTCAACGGAATAATCAGAAATCTATCTTCGCTTTAAATTCAGTTATATTCGAACCCCTGTCATTAAGACGCAATTAATATTTATGTCACAAAACATACCCCTGCGATCAATTGGCAAATCAAATCTGATGATAACTCCTGTTGGACTGACAAAATCCGGACTACTGACAGCCATTTTGGAGATTGCCGGTGCATTGGGATTGATTTCAGGAATATGGTTTCATGCCGTCCTGCTTATCTCATCGGGCGGCCTTGCTTTGTTACTGTTTTTCGGATTCCTTGTCAGGCTTAAAGTTAAAGATGGTTTGCTGATGTCTCTGCCTGCTTTGTTTTATTTCGCGCTGAATTCATATATTTTTCTTTTAGCTGGCTTTTAGCATAATTCGAATCGCATAAATCAACTGAGAAATGAGCACCCTTATTACGATTAAAAAATATATTGAGGATATATTCAGAATTAGCCGTTTTGCCGTTCTTGCAACTGAAAGTGATGGCCAGCCGCATGCAAGCCTTATTGCGGTTACCCCAACCGAAGGCTACCGGAAACTGATCTTTGCAACTTATCGGAATACAAGGAAGTACCATAACCTGGCTCACAACGGAAGGGTGGCTGTTCTCGTCGAAAGTATTGATATGAACCGATCGGAGTTGAAGGGAAGTTTTGTATTAACAGCGTTTGGTCACGTTGAAAATATGGAAGCCAAAGAGGAGCAAATTGTTTTTAATTCACATCTCGAAAAGCATCCTGAACTCTTATCCTTTATGCAGTCAGAGGATTGTTCGCTTGTTTGTATTAAGGTACATACGTATGAGGTTGTTCGTGGAATTGATGATGTTGAATGGTGGACCATTGACGACCTGGATGCTGTGTAAATCTTATAAAATAGCATTTCTAATTTTATTTTTCCACTTTATCCGTGCGTTTCTTCTGTTTGAAAAGACTTCATTTGAAAGTCAAATTTTCCAGAATTCATTAACTCTATGTAAAGAAAATACACATAAGTTCTTGTGCAGGTTTTCTGTTTTGTTTAATAAATACATTTTAATATTGAACAAAAA
>CAISRK010000503.1 GCA_903887815.1 uncultured Bacteroidales bacterium
CTTTGACTTTTGACCTTATACTTTTGACCTGCGTCGTTTAATCACCTGAATACATACTCTCAATCTCGGCTTTAAACTGTTCGGCTACAACCCTGCGTTTGATTTTAAGCGAAGGCGTCAGTTCACCGGTTTGAATGGTGAATTCGGCCGGAAGGAGCACGATCTTTTTCACCTGTTCGTAGGGCGAAAGGTCTTTCTGTAAAGCATCGATCCGCTGCTGGTAGAAAGCAATAACCGCTTTCAGTTTTACCTGTTCTTCTTTCGGTTTATCGGCTATACCCATTTCGCTCATCAGGTGATCGAAACCGGCTGCAGCTGGAACAACAAGGGCTGTAACGTATTTACGTTCGCTCCCGATAATAGTAATCTGTTCAATATACTTATCGCCTGTAAGTAACGACTCAATCTTCTGAGGTGCAATATACTTCCCTGATGAGGTTTTAATAATATCCTTAATCCTGTCGGTAAGATAGAGGTAGCCTTTTTCATCGAGGCGGCCTGCGTCGCCGGTACAGAAATATCCGTCCTTGAACACTTCAGCGGTAAGCTGCGGTTTCTTGTAGTACCCCATGAAAACGGTACCGCCTTTCACCATAATTTCGTTGTTCTCTCCTATTTTCACTTCGAGTTTTGGCATTACTTTCCCAACCGAATTGGTATTTATATCGTCATCGAGCAGACAGGTAACCGAAGCCGTTGTTTCGGTAAGCCCGTAACCTACTTTGATGTGAATGCCCACCTGTTCGAAAAAATGGATTATATCGATCGAAAGAGATGCACCTCCGCAAACCATAAACCGGAAATTTCCGCCGAGAGCAGCACGCCCTTTCGACAGAACAAGTTTGTCAGCTATCGCGTAGGTTGCCGAAAGACCGAAAGGAACAGCTTTGTTGTTCCAGATATAATCAAGCCTTTTCCCACCGGTTTCTATGGCCCACTTAAACATTTTTTGTTTTAAAGCTGAACTTTTGGCAATGGTAGCGTTTACGCCTTCATAGGTTTTTTCGAAAAAGCGTGGCACGGAACACATAATAGTCGGTTTCACCACCTTCACTACGTCAACCACTTCTTTGGGGTTACGCAAGTAATAGTTTGTCATACCTGTGCTCAATACATTAAACGTCCATCCACGCTCAAAAATATGGCTCAGAGGCAGGAAACAGAGCGAAACATCCTTATCGCTGACGGTGAGACGAAGATCATGAATATGAAGACAATACAGGAAATTTGCGACCGATAACATAACTCCTTTTGGTTCGCCCGAAGTTCCTGAAGTATACAAAATTGTACACAAATCCTCCTTTTCAGCTTCCGCTTCGAGACTTACAAGTCTGGCATCGAAATCACCTTCTTTTCCTGATTCAATAAAAGCAGAAAAATACATGGAAGGAATGCCTTCATCAAATTTTACAACTTCATCGAAAGCTATCAGTTTAACCAGGGAGGGAACGTCCGTAACCAACTGTTTTGCAATATCATATTGTTCCTGTTCCCCCACAAATATCAGAACCGTTTCCGTTTCATTGAGCATGTATTTCGACTGAGCGACACTGGTAGATGAAAATATGGGAACCGAAACAGCGCGAACCAGTTGCAGGGCATAATCGGCAATTGTCCATTCAGGCATATTGCGCGACATGATGGCAACCCCGTCACCTGGTTTAATACCGCAGGCAAGAAGGGCTTTTGCTGTATTTTCTATTGATTTCCATAAAGCGGTCCAGGTAATAGGCGTCCAGCTTTTATCATTTTTTTGGTAGAAAATTGCTACACGCGAACCGTACTTTATACTGTTCTCGCGGATAATTGTCGTTAGCAAACGCTGTTCCATAAGGAATTATTTTTATTTATCACCCTGAATCTGCTGTAAGTCTTGCTAGGAATGCTTCACCCGGATGTTTTGTTCTGTTCCGGGTTTATAGGCCGAAAACCGGAGTAAAGATAAAATATATTCCTAAAAATACAACATATCCGATATTTAGTATATTAATTTTATTTGCGCTAAAGTATTATCATTCAATTCCATTGGACATGGAATAAATTTGCAGGCAAGGGCTGAGCGAACCAGGCTGAGAGTCTGCACAGCCGGTAAAACAGAACCTGTTTGCCTGCCAAGGCCTGAAAGTTCCCCGAAAACCGGTACCTTTGCACCTCACAAAAAAACAGAAATGATTTCAGTTGACGGACTTACGGTAGAGTTTGGAGGGACCACGCTTTTTAAAGACATATCTTTTGCAATAAATGAAAAAGACCGGATTGCGCTTATGGGAAAGAACGGCGCAGGAAAATCCACATTATTAAAACTGATTGCCGGTGTTAAAACGCCTACCCGCGGAAAAGTATCGGCGCCTAAAGATGCTGTAATAGCATACCTGCCCCAACACCTGCTTGCCAACGACAGCCGCACCGTTTTCGAAGAAGCAGCCCAGGCATTTGCCGGTATATTCGAAATGCAGCACGAAATCGACGAAATAAACAACCAGCTTTCGTCGAGAACGGATTATGAATCAGCTGAATACTACGAGCTTATCGAACAACTTTCGGCCCTCAGCGAGAAATTTTATTCGATTGAAGAGATCAATTATGATGCTGAGGTAGAAAAAATACTACTCGGTCTCGGTTTTTTGCGATCAGATTTTACCCGCCCTACCGGGGAATTCAGCGGGGGCTGGCGCATGCGTATCGAACTGGCAAAAATCCTGCTCCAAAAGCCCGATCTGCTCCTGCTCGACGAACCTACAAACCATATGGATATCGAATCGATCCAGTGGTTCGAAGATTTTCTTATCAACAGTGCCAAAGCCGTAATCCTGATTTCGCATGACAGGGCTTTTGTCGATCATATAACAACACGCACCATCGAAGTTACCATGGGACGTATTTACGACTACAAGGTAAACTACTCAGCATACATGCAGCTGCGCGGCGAAAGGCGCGAACAGCAGCAAAAACAGCTCGACGAGCAGAAGAAATTCATTGCCGATAACCAGGATTTTATCGACCGTTTCAGGGGGACTTTTTCGAAAACCAACCAGGTTCAGTCGCGAGTTAAAATGCTCGAAAAAATGGATCTTATCGAAGTGGATGAAGAAGACAATTCCGCTTTGCGGCTGAAGTTCCCGCCTTCGCCGCGCTCGGGAAGTTACCCGGTAATTGTTGACGATATGGCTAAAAGCTATGGCGACCACCTGGTTTTTGCCGATGCAAGCTTCAGCATAATACGTGGCGAACGCGTTGCCTTTGTAGGTAAAAACGGCGAAGGTAAATCGACAATGGTCAAAAGCATAATGGGTGAAACCGGGTTTGATGGTAAAATGGTTTTAGGCCACAATACTATGATCGGCTATTTTGCTCAGAATGAAGCCTCACTCCTTGATGAAGAAAATACGGTTTTCCAAACCATCGACGATGTGGCAAAAGGGGATATCCGTACCAAAATAAAAGACCTGCTCGGCGCCTTTATGTTCGGTGGCGACAGTTGGAACAAGAAAGTAAAAGTGCTTTCGGGTGGTGAGCGTACACGCCTCGCCATGATCAAACTGCTGCTCGAACCGGTGAACCTTCTTATCCTCGATGAGCCTACCAACCACCTGGATATGAAGACAAAAGATATACTTAAAAGTGCTTTGCAGGATTACGATGGGACCCTGATACTCGTGTCGCACGACCGTGATTTCCTCGACGGGCTGGTAAGCAAGGTATTTGAATTCGGCAACAAAAGAGTGAAAGAACATCTTTGTGATATCAACAGCTTTCTCGAAAAGAAGAAAATGGAGAATCTGAGGGAATTGGAGAAGACAGGGAAGAAATAAAATGATGAGACAGGAGAAGGGAGATAAGGTGGCTTTTCATATAGGGATAAGGCCCTTTTCATTATTAAAATTTGTATTCCGGACAGGTAGATTTGCCTTTTAACCGGCTCCTGCACTACAGGTATTGACTTTTTCAGTATTTTTACAGATTAATGGTGTAAAGTGTTAACATGAAAGGGTTTTGTGCCTTGTTTTGTTTGGTTCTTTTGTTTACCTCCTGCCACAGGCAGCAGGTAAAGGAACCGGATTTGATAAGGAAACAGCTCCCCGAAGTTATCGATTTCCCGGCTGGTGTGATGATAACACCCGGGAAACAGATTACGACAGCATCACACAGGAATACCGGTATAGCCCAGAAGTTGCTGACACAACGACAAATTCCTTTTCTCGACTCTACAGCCAATGAGGTTGTTTTCGTAAAAACCAATGGCGACAGGGTCAGCCTGTCGATGGATGCACTGGCCGGCAAATACGAAATTATCCTGTTCAATGGAATCAACAACCCGGTTCCCATGCGCATAGCAGATTTATCGCATGCTCTCAGCCAGGTATTCAGCTTCGGCGAAACTGAACGAATCAGGTCAAAAAACCGCAGGATTATCGAAAAAAACCGAATTCCGCTCCCCGACAGCCTTCCGGCTGAGCTTTCAAGGGAACGCGTCGGGCAGGTACGAAACCACGACAGGAGAATAGTTGTGGCCACTGCAGATACTTCGTCGCAGAAATTTATCGCCCGCATTATCCCCGGCATACAGTGGATTCAACAAAGAGTGGACACACGTAAAATCGTGTCGGTCGACTTTGCAAACGATATTATCACCTACAACAACACCGACCGCTATTTTACAAACGGAATTACGATAGGTTTACAGGCTGCCTGGCTGGGACTGTCGCCTGTACAAAAACTTATGCTTCCATACAGGCATAAAGCTTTTGTCGCATACAAACTGAGTATCGTCCAGGATATGTACACCCCGACCGATACGCGTATGGCTCCATCATTAAGTAACGACAGGCCCTATGCATCGTACCTGTATCTTGGTTTCCGTAAAACGCTTGCCGACCCTCTGCGCAGGTTAAAAATTGCATCACAACTTGATCTGGGCTATTTAGGTCCGTATTCGCCGGGTTCGTACCTGCAGACTATGGTTCATAAAACTTTCCCGACCAACGACATGCCCCTTGGCTGGGAAACACAGATTAACACAGATATTATACTGAATTATACTGTACATGTACAGAAAGCCATACTTATGAAGGAAAATATCACCCTGCTTGCCGGAGGTGAAGTAAAGGCTGGAACATTGTATACCAATGCCGGAGCAGGATTACAGTTACAGGCCGGCAAAGCAGAACCTGTTTTCGGACTTTCCGAAAATGAGCAATGGACCAAAACCGAGTATTACTTTTTCGCCAGAACCAATGTCCATTTCGTTGCCTATAATGCCCTGCTGCAGGGAGGCATGTTTAACCACAACAATGTTTTCACACTTCAGGGAACGGAGATACAACATGTGGTTGGCGATGCTGAAGCCGGGATTCATTTCAGGTATAAGAATTTCGGGATCGAGCTGGCACAGCATTACATCTCGCCTGAATACAAAGGAGGATTGTGGCATAAGTGGGGAAGGATCAGTTTGATGTTCGGGTTGTAACATCGGGTCCGGGAATCAGAAACCGGAACCCGTGTATTGAATTTTTGTTAAATTTATTATTAATGACCATATCAAATCGTTCGGACAGAAAATTTAAAACTGTAATCTTTTTTTTAAAACAAAGGATTATGCAGGTATCGCTGGTATTATCAGCAGTCATGTTCCTTTCGTCTTTACCCAAAACACCTGAGCGCTCCCTGCCTGATACAGCGCCCGCAGCTGTGCATGAAATTACGCTCCTTTTTGCAGGTGATGTAATGCAGCATATGCCTCAGGTTGATGGTGCCTGGAACAACGACCTGGGTATTTATGTTTACGATTCATGTTTCAAATATATTAGCCCTTGGCTAAAAGAGGCCAACCTTGCAATAGTAAATTTCGAAACCACGCTGGCCGGAAAACCATACAGCGGTTACCCGGCATTCAGCTCGCCGGATGAAATTGTAAAAGGACTCCTGAATTCGGGAATTGACCTGGTAGGCACAGCCAATAACCACTGCTGCGATCGGGGACGTACCGGTATCGAACGAACAATAAACGTGCTCGACAGCCTCGGGATGATACATATGGGTACCTACAAAAATGCGGATTCGTATCGCCGCTTAAATCCCATGATCATCAATACCCGCGGTTTCAGGCTGGCATTCCTGAATTATACGTTCGGCACTAACGGCATACCTGTTCCTGAAAACAATGTAGTAAGCCTGATCGAAAAAGATCGGATGCTGGCTGATATGAAGGCTTCCCGCGACTCATCGGCCGACATGGTTATGGTATTTATTCACTGGGGTGACGAATACCAGCGACAACCGAATGATTTCCAGAAAGATATCGCACAATTCCTGTTTGCAAACGGCACCGATATTATTATCGGTTCGCATCCTCATGTGATACAACCGATGGAATGGCGCAAAGTGGATAGCCTTAAAAAAGAGCAGCTGGTGGTCTGGTCGCTGGGGAATTATATTTCGAACCAGCGTAAACGATACACCGACGGCGGCGCAATGGTTAAAATCACCCTGCAGAAAGAATCGGGTAAAACTATTATAAAAGATGCTGCATACCAGCTTAGCTGGGTATTTAATCCAACCATTAACGGCAGGAAACAATATTTTATACTTCCGGCTGCGCGCTTCGAAAATGATACGGTACTTCTTGATGTGCAGGCCAGGGCCGACCTGAAGATGTTTTTATCCGATTCGCATGAATTGCTCGAAGGAAATCTGAATATCAGGGAAATTAAATAGACTTGAATTGGATAAATTCATGTCCCAGTTGGAATTCCCCGTTTTCAGGGTGAAAAAAAATCACCACTTTTCATAACTCAGTACATAATTAAACATTTGGAATAAGACACAAACTGATATGAAAATACTGCTGACATTTCTAATTGGATTTATTTTCACTTTCGCTATAGCACAGCAAAACCAGGTTAATAATGAAAAGAACCTGGCAAAGGAAAACCTATTTGTAAACCCGATTATTCCCGGTGGATATCCCGACCCTTCTATATGCAGGGTTGGCGGTGATTTTTATATCGTTAATTCTTCGTTCGAATATTACCCGGGGTTGCCAATTCATAAAAGCAGGGACCTGGTCAACTGGGAACTGGTTGGTTATGGGCTTCATCGCAGGGAACAATGCACCGGAGCGGTAAACCTTTTGGATGTGCAGTCGGATGGAGGTATTCATGCACCCACCATAAGGTATCACAACGAAACTTTTTACATTATTACAACCAATGTGTATTACGATACGCAAAAGCAACATACTGATTTTGTAAATTTCATTATCACCGCCAAAAATGCTGAAGGGCCATGGTCGGAGCCCCATGTACTTGAAGAAGCACCGGGCATTGACCCCGATATCTTTTTTGACGATAATGGGAAAGTATGGTATGTGGGCACCCATTCACCCGACAAACCCAATTTCCCAGGCGAAGGTGAGATCTGGCTGCAGCAGATCGATCTTAAAAATTGGAAACTCACAGGTCCAAGGAGTTTTCTTTGGAGAGGAGCATGCGGCGGCGTTTGGGCTGAAGGTCCTCATATGTATAAAAAGGACAACAGGTATTACCTGATGATAGCCGAAGGCGGAACAAGTTTTAACCACGCCATGATGATTGCCGTTAGCGATACAATCAGCGGGCCTTATACACCGAACGAACGAAACCCTATACTTACAACCCGGAATCTTTCATACGACAATTGGGTGGTTTCGACCGGGCATGCCGACCTTGTGGAGTTAACTGACGGCCGCTGGTTCATGGTGGCCCTGGGTGTGAGAGGTGATGAGGAAAGGAATTCAAATATGGGCCGCGAAACACATCTTATCCCCGTGCAATGGGAAAGAGAGCCTTTCGAATGGAAAAAAATAAAGTACGAATGGCCTGTGTGTGCTCCCTTAACCGGTAAAGTTGAACGATTCAATCCCCTGCCCTTCGAAAACATGCCACAATACCGGAACGATGCATTTTATGATGATTTCGACAGCCAAAAGCTGAACCTGGAATGGAATTTCCGCAGGGTGCCAAAGGCCAGGACGTACAATCTGGCTGACAGAGCCGGCTTTTTGCGTCTGCCGTGCGCTCCCGATACCATAAGGGAAAGAGGCACCTGCAACCTGATGGGTATACGCCAGAAAGAAAGCGATTTCGATTATGGCGTTAAAATGGTTTTTAATCCAAAAACGGATGGTGCCGAATCCGGTATAATCCTTTTTCAAAAGGACAACAACTTTTTGTCATTCACTGTAGTACGCGACAAAGGGAGATATATTCTCCGTTTTAAACTTGCCGAACCTGGGAAAGCTTTGACAATGCTGCAGGATATGACACTTTATGATTTTACGGGCGATATAACTTTCAAAGTTGAATCGAAAGATCACCGTTGCCATTTTTTGTTCTCAACTGATAATGGTGAAACTTTCACCTCTTTTATGTCGACCAGGGCCGATTATATCCTGAGTAAAGGCTATACCGGAGCTTACCTTGGGATCTATTCAACAGCGAACGGGAAGACATCAGCTGATTATGCCGATTTCGACTGGATAAGGTATACCGGGTATCAGAGGATGATGAAATAGCCGTCTGATTTTCCCACAGTTCATTTAATGAAATTAAAAGACAATAGATTTACCCATGGAGATTAATCGGCAAATACAACTGAAACGGAAAACCGCAAGCATTGAAACCTGTTTCAGTTTAAGATAATAACGGCTAATCTCCTGACTAACAAAACTCATAATACACTCTATGCAAACTGCTTTAAACAATACTGCCGCATTCCCTGGGAAATACATTCAGGGCGAACGGGCGCTGGCCGGGCTTCCGGGATTGGTAAAACTACTTGGCACAAAAGGTCTTATTATTGCTTCACCGACAGCCAGGAACAAGATTGTGCCTTCCTATTCCACGGCTGAATTTGAAAAATGGCTTGCAACTGAAGAGTTCCGCGGGGAATGCTGCGAGACCGAACTGGAACGTCTTACTAATGTTCTTCAAAACCAAAAAGCTGACGTTATTATTGGAATGGGCGGAGGGAAAGCGATTGATGCTGCAAAAATAGTAGCCGACCGTGCCGGCTTACCAGTAATTATCGTTCCCACAATAGCTTCGACTGACGCACCCTGCAGCGGCTGCGCAGTAATATATACTGATGATGGCGTATTCGATTCTGTGTATTACGAGAAGTTAAATCCCCAGGTCGTTCTTGTGGATACAACTGTGATTGCAGCTGCTCCGGCCCGTTTTCTCGTTTCGGGCATGGGCGATGCCCTTTCGACATGGTTCGAAGCCCGGTCGTGCGCAAATTCCCATTCGGCCAACTGTTGCGGCGGATACACTACTATGGCCGGCCTGAATCTGGCAAAATTGTGTTACGATACTTTACTGAATGATGGTTCAGCCGCAAAAATTGCCTGTGAAAAAGGAATTGTAACACCCGAACTTAACCGCATTATTGAAGCAAATATTCTTTTAAGCGGCATCGGGTTTGAGAGTTCAGGGCTTGCTACAGCTCATTCTGTTCACAACGGGCTGAGTGCCCTGGCCGAAACCCATTCTTTTTACCACGGCGAAAAAGTCGCTTTCGGAGTTCTTACAGGTCTTCACCTCACCGGTGCATCACCTGATGAAATGGTAACGGTTTATTCGTTCTGCGAGGAAATGAACCTGCCAACCACTTTCAGCGATATCGGCATATATAACCTCAGCGCAGCCCGTATGATGGAAGTTGCAATAAAAGCCTGCGCCCCCGAAGAAGGCATACACCACGAATCGGTTCATATTACTCCGTCAAAAGTGGTTGAGGCTATGATTGCAGCCGATGCTATGGGAAGGAAAAGAAAGAGCTGAAACCAGGAGGATACGATTTCCCAGCCCTGAATATTGATTAAAAATCGAAAGTAATAGCCAGATTTTAAAAACAATAACCATGGACTTAATCCTTAAAGAAAAGTTTTCCGCCTTGTGGGAAAAATATTTTGGCAATGCTGAGATGCCGATAACTTTCTATTACCGCCAGGAAACAGGCAGTGCAACACTGGTTAAGAAGGCAAAAGGCAGGAGTTGCCTGATCTGCGAACTGGCACGGGTTCGTAAAGGAGAATCGCTTGCTTATGATGCCGACTCCATTGCATGCGGCGGCGCCAGGCGTTATTTGGGGTATACCGAAACCATACGCCCCGATTTCGAATATTTCTTGTCGTGCGGCATACCCGGTGAACTGGAAGGTGAACGATATATACGCACGCCGGAAATGGTGGTGGAATTGCAGAGGCACCAGAAAACAATAGCTGACGCAAAAGGCAATTATATCATTTTCAAACGCTGGGATAAACTTGACGAATCAGATAAACCGGCAGTTGTAATCTTCTTTGCAAAACCCGATGTCCTCTCAGGTCTTTTTACGTTGGCCAATTTCGATCAAACTGAGCCAAACAGTACTTTTACGCCTTTTGGCGCCGGCTGCGGTTCTATCATCCATTACCCTTACCTCGAAAAAGATGCAGTACGTCCAAGGGCTGTAATAGGGATGTTCGATCCGTCGGCACGGCCCTGTGTGCCAGCCGAAACCTTATCGTTCGCCGCACCCATGGTGAAATTTGCAAAAATGGTGGATTATATGGACGAAAGTTTCCTTATTACCAATACCTGGGAAACCGTACGAAAAAGAATAAACTGGTGAGAACATCCTGGATGTTTTCACATGGATGTTAATGGCCGACTCTTTCATGAGGCCATAAAACAGTATAAATAAACATACAGTGCCATTATGCGTTAATCTTATCCGTATAAGACTCAACTAAAATTATATCCAGTAATGAAAGCTGCTGTTTACACAAAATACGGACCGCCCGAAGTGGTTCAGATCAAAAATGTGCCCAAACCCGTTCCGGCTGACAACGAGGTACTTATTAAGGTTTATGCAACCACCGTAAACCGGACCGATTGTGGTTTCAGGAGTGCCGAGTACTTTATTTCAAGATTTTACAGCGGTCTTTTCCGGCCTAAAAACACCATCCTGGGTAATGAATTTGCCGGGACAATTGAGGCTGTCGGGGAAAATGTAACATTATTCAATGCAGGGGATAAAGTTTTCGGGTACAACGACACAAAATTCGGGGCGCATGCCGAATTTATGACCATGGCTGAAAATGCCACATTAGCAACAATGCCGACTGGTTCAACATTTGAACAGGCTGCCGTAATAACTGAAGGAGGGCACTATGCCCTTTGCGATATCAGGGCAGCAAAAATTAAATCCGGGCATAATGTAGTGGTATATGGTGCAACCGGTGCCATAGGCTCTGCAGCCGTGCAACTGTTAAATCATTTCGGGGCTAAGGTTACAGCAGTTTGCAATACTAAAAATATAGAACTTGTAAAATCACTAGGCGCTTACCATGTAATTGATTATACCAGCCAGGACTTTACAAAAACAGGTGAGAAATACGACTTTATTTTTGACGCCGTCGGTAAGAGTTCATTTGGCAAATGCAAGCCTATACTCAACAATAAAGGAATATACATATCCACCGAACTGGGCAAAAATGCGGAAAATATTTTCCTGGCACTCACAACACCCCTTTTGGGCAGGAAAAGAGTTTTGTTCCCAATTCCAACAATAAGCAGGAAAGATGTTGAATTCCTGAAAGAATTAGTTGAAGCCGGAAAATATAAACCGATAATCGACCGGCGATATACTTTCGAACAAATTGTAGAAGCCACAAAATATGTTGAAACCGGGCAGAAAACAGGAAACGTGGTCATAACTATGAGAAATACCTCTAATGCCTGATTGATCAGGTAAAATATCAGACTAACAGGGATTGTAACACATCGCTAAACATGAAATTAACAAAGCTATTCATTGATTTTTTTAACAGCGAAAAATCCGGCGGTCTGATTTTGGTTTTTGTAACCATACTGTCGCTTGTACTTGCCAACTCAGCTTTCCAGACCGGGTACATTCATTTCTGGCACTTTGACCTTGCGGGACACACCCTCGTTCATTGGATCAACGATGGCTTGATGACGATTTTCTTCCTTCTGATTGGTCTTGAGCTGGAGCGTGAAATTTATAAGGGGGAACTATCGGATATTAAAAGTGCAGCATTACCCATTTTTGGAGCAATAGGCGGGATGCTGGTCCCGGCAGGACTGTTTATAGCGCTTAATTACGGAACCTCAAGCCAGTCGGGAGCAGGAATAGCTATGGCGACCGATATTGCTTTTGCCATCGGTATCTTATCGCTCCTGGGCAATCGCGTTCCTGCATCGCTGAAAGTATTCCTTACTGCACTAGCCGTAATCGACGATTTAGGAGCCATCCTGGTTATTGCCATTTTTTACACCGCCTCCATTTCAGTTACCAACTTGTCGATCGCCCTGGGCATTTTCGGTATACTGCTCGGTTTTAACCGGATGAAAATCCACAACCTCATCCCCTACCTGGTTGGCGGAGCTGCCATGTGGTATTTCATGCTGAATTCAGGTGTTCATGCTACAATTACCGGGGTAATGCTTGCTTTTGCAATTCCCTTTGGCAACGGGGGCGAAAAATCACCCTCCTATATACTTCAGCATTTCCTGCACAAGCCGGTAGCATTTATAATCCTTCCGCTTTTTGCTTTAGCCAATACCGGCATTGCGCTCGGCGACAGCTGGCAGGGCAGCCTGGGCCAAAGCAGCAGCCTGGGTATTATTGCCGGCCTGCTCATCGGGAAACCTCTGGGGATATGGCTGTTTTCATTTATTGCTGCCGGCTTGGGGCTTTGTGTGCTGCCTTCCGATCTGAAATGGAAAAATATACTTGCGGCTGGAATGTTGGGAGGCATTGGCTTCACCATGTCGATCTTTATCACACTGCTTGCCTTCGATGATTATGAAATCGTTAACAGTTCCAAAATTGCCATCCTGATCGCCTCACTCGTAGCCGGAATAATCGGGTTCCTGTTCCTCAGGTTTACCGTTAAAATGCCTGTAACAGCTGAAAAAGATGCCTGACGGCGCGCAAATTACATCTCACGATTTTTTGATCGAAACTTATACCAAATTACATTCAGAAATGGACATTCAACGAAAAGATAATCAACCACCACTTGCAACCTCCGACTGGGGATGGCGTTATCATCATCTGGGCATCCCGACCAACAACCCGGTTGATGGAGAAAAATACCTTTCGCAGTTTAAAATTTATGTCTCGGGTTTCGAAACAAGCCCCTATGGCATCGAATGGATGCGGTTTGAAGCCGAAAGCCCCGTGGATGAGCTAATTAAAACCGTCCCACATATTGCTTTCGAGGTGGATGACCTTGATCTTGAGTTGTCGAGGTACGATTTCGATATTATCACGCCACCCAATGCTCCCGGCGAAGGAACACGCGTAGCCATGATACGCTATAACGGCGCGCCTGTCGAACTTATCGAATTCAAAGAAAAGTATGTAAAAAAGTAACCACACCCAATGAGCAGTATTCAACTATTTATTGCATGTACAATTGATGGTTTTATAGCACGCGAAAACGGCTCGCTCGACTGGCTTTTTGAACTTGATAATCCCAACAGGACTGACCACGGGTATAACGATTTCATTTCAGGTATCGATACTCTCGTTATGGGGCGAAAAACCTATGAAGTCTTGCTGGGTTTGATGGATGAATGGCCATACCCGAACTGTAAGACCTATATTGTGACATATAACACCAGTTTTGAAGTCACAACCGGTTCAACATCGGTATTGCATGAAGTAAACGAAGAAGTCATTAACGATTTAAGGAGCAAGGGTGGCAAAAACATCTGGCTGGTGGGAGGAGGCGAACTCATTACCCGCTTTGTAAACCTCGGCGCAATTGACGAAATGATCATAAGCATAATCCCGCTAATCCTTGGAAAAGGGATCCGGTTATTTACAGGCATGCCTGAAGAAACAAATTTCGAACTTGTAAATACCGGATCATTCGAAACAGGAGTAGTTAACCTGAACAATAAAAAGAAACAAAATTAGCGTGAACCGGTAATTCAGTAAAACACAGGTTTGCATGGTAATGTGTTGGAATAAAAGCAGGAAACAATTATCATAGTATATTTACAACAGGCTGATGGTGTATAATCATCACAGAGTTAAAGGAAGCCGTCACCTGAACCACCAAGTATAACTCAAAAAAAGAATTATGAAAGCAATAAAAACAACCATCCTCCCTATCCTCCTTGCAACTATTTGGATCAGCATTTCGGAGTTCGTAAGGAATGAATTTATTGTTAAAACTTACTGGCTAGAGCATTTCAAAACACTAGGAATCGTATTTCCATCTGAACCGGTCAACGGGGCGGTTTGGGGTATATGGTCGCTATTGTTTGCCATTGCGATTTTCATTCTCTCCAAAAAATTTACACTCATTCAAACTACGCTGCTTTCGTGGTTCGTGGGTTTTGTATTAATGTGGTTCGTAATCGGGAACCTTGGAGTACTGCCTTTAGGGCTGCTGTACCTCGGAATCCCGCTTAGCCTGTTTGAAGCCTTCCTTGCCAGCCTCATCGTACATAAATTGCCAGGAAAATAATATCTGTTTGGAAAAAGCAAATCAAACCGAAGATTCCGATTCATGACGGAATTACCTTGAAAACTTAACTTTAGGTCTATACGGGAGTCAAACTCAAAATGAAAAAAGCACTGCTGTTTATATTTTTTTTACTGGCGTTTATCAGCCAGCCATTAAAAGCACAAAGCCTGTATTTCCCACCTTTAAGTGGTACTGCCAACTGGGAAACAGTTTCGCCTGCTTCACTGGGCTGGTGTGTAAACCAGATTGATTCGCTATATACGTACCTGGAGCACGAAAACACAAAAGGTTTTATCGTTTTGAAAAACGGCAAAATCGTGTTAGAGAAATATTTCGGGACTTTTACCCAGGATAGCCTCTGGTACTGGGCTTCGGCCGGTAAAACACTCACAGCCTTCCTGGTTGGCAAGGCACAGGAAGAAAATTATTTACATATTACCGATGCTTCCTCGGCATACCTCGGAACCGGCTGGACATCCTGCACACCACTGCAGGAAAACCTGATTAAAATCAGGAACCAGCTTACAATGACTTCGGGTCTCGACGACGGCGTTCCTGACAACCATTGCACATTAAGCAGCTGCCTGATATATAAGGCTGATGCCGGTACACGCTGGGCCTACCATAATGCGCCCTATACACTGCTGGAGAAGGTGCTTGAAACAGCAACGGGAACAGCAGTAAACACCTATACACAAACAAAACTCAAAGCCAGGACAGGTATCACCGGTTTGTGGGCGATGATCGACTACGATAATGTATACTTCAGCAAGGCCCGCAGTATGGCACGATTCGGTTTGCTGATGCAAAACAAGTGCATCTGGAACACCGATACCCTGCTTTACGATACTGCATACATCAGGCAAATGACAAACACTTCCCAAAACCTGAACAACTCCTACGGATACCTGTGGTGGTTAAACGGGAAAACATCGTACATGGTTCCTACATTACAGCTTGTTTTCCCCGGCTCTTATGCCCCCAACGCTCCTGTCGATATGTTTGCAGGGCTTGGTAAAAACGGGCAGATTGTAAGTATTTCGAAAAGCAAAGGAATTGTTATGGTACGGATGGGTGATGCGTCAAACGCTGGTGAAGTACCCTTTCAGCTTTGCGACCATATCTGGGAAAGACTAAATGCCGTGATGTGCAATACCACTTCTGTATATAAAGACAAATTACCACCCGGAACCGTAGCGGTTTTCCCGAACCCGGCCCATGATTTCATAAACCTTGACATGCACACAAATGAAAATTTCCAGGTCGAAATATCGGACGTTACCGGTAAGCAGGTTATAAAGAGCCAAAATGAGAATAAAATTGATATTTCAGGCCTGGCTAGAGGGCTCTATATCATTACGATCAGGCAGCGGCATAACATCATAACTCAAAAGCTCCTGAAACAATAATACTCTGAATGCCAGATAAATCAAAGTGAGGCAAAAGCCGTTTTACATTATTCTGAAATAAAAGTTAACAGGATGGAACGAATCATAATTTTCGTGGTTTTAAGTGTCCCCCTGGTTATTCTATCGTGGAGAACACTCTTTTCGATGAAAAGCCATGGGTTATACCGCTTCCTTGCCTGGGAGTGCATGGCATGGCTGCTCTCAACCAACTATCGGTTTTGGTTTAACGAACCGGGATCGCTAAACCAGGTATTTTCATGGATATGCCTGCTCTTATCCATTTACCTTGTTGTTGCAGGCGTGATTTTATTAAAAAGATCGGGGAAACCCGAAAACAAGCGCACCGAAAAAGAGCTTTATCAATTTGAGCGAACAACTCAACTTGTCGAAACCGGGATTTACAAATACATCAGGCACCCGCTTTATTCGTCATTGCTCTTTTTAAGCTGGGGAATCTTCCTGAAAAACATTTCAGCCGAAACAGGAATTATCGCCCTGCTTTCGTCGGCATTTCTTTATTTTACTGCACTCGCCGACGAAAAAGAATGCATAGTCTACTTTGGTGAAAAGTATAGGGAATACATGAAAAGTACCAAAAGATTTTTACCTTTCATATTGTAATAAAAGCGTGAAAGACATATTGCAGGAAGTATGAAACATCGGATTGAGAACATTCAGGGAAAGAAATTTATCGGCTGCCATGCTACCATGTCGCTGGCCCGAAATACTACTGCCGATTTATGGCGCAGCTTTATGCCGAGGCGTGAAGAAATATTGAATCCGGTAGGTAGCAACCTGTATTCGATGCAGGTATACGCTCCCAAATACTTTGAACGTTTTAACCCGGAAACAGAATTTGAAAAATGGGCACTTACCGAAGTAAGCAGTTTCGAGCACCTTCCTGCAGGGATGGTATCCATGTCAATTAGCGGCGGGCTTTATGCCGTGTTTGAACATAAAGGGCCGGCAAGCAAAGGTGCTGAATCTTTCGGCTACATTTTCGGGACCTGGTTGCCAGGGTCGGGCTATGAGCTTGATAACAGACCTCATTTCGAAGTTCTGGGCGATTTATACAAAAACGATGACCCAGGCTCGGAGGAAGAAATATGGATACCGGTCAGAATTAAGGATTAACAACAAATAACAGCAATGAAAACAACAAATACTGAGATTGATGCCTATATAGCCTGTTTCCCGCCCGAAATACAGGTGTTGCTCGAACAAATCCGCTCAGCCATCCGCAAAGCAGCCCCCACCGCCGGAGAAACGATAAAATACGCCATGCCAACCTTTGTTCTGAATGGGAACCTTGTACATTTCGCGGCTTTTAAAAAACACATAGGGTTTTACCCTGTTCCTTCAGGCATCGAAGCGTTTAGAAAAGAACTTTCCGTTTATAAAGGAGGAAAAGGCTCGGTTCAGTTTCCCCTGGATAAACCTATGCCGCTCGACCTGGTCACTAAAATAGTTGAGTTCAGGATGAACGAAAACCAACGGAAAGCATACGGACGGAAATCGAAAAAGAGCAGTAAATAATAAATCTGAAGCCTGAAAACAGGGCCCGGCAAAGATTTCCGGCTACTGTCTTCCTGGCATTGAAAACCAGGTGTTTGAATTAATCCAAAAAATTATTAACTTTGGTTATGCAAATTTAAGCCTGCCTGCTTTTAAAGGTTCATATACAGCAGGATTAACCATATCATCGTTCTGTTGGCAAAAGAGCTGGGGCTTTTCCTGGGCATCAGCCTTGGAGTGTTTGTAATTATCGTCCCGAATATTGAATTTATCGCTTCGGGGCGAGGGGCAATTAGCCAAAAACATTATCAGGCATACGTTATTGTGAATCATGAACTCCTGAAACGCTGAAACTTGAAACTTTAAACAACACTATTCCACCCTGTTAAAAGCATCCTGTTTAACCCTATCGGCTTCGGCGCGGGCACGGATGATAAGGGCGTCGCTTTGTTTCTGAGCTTCTTCCACCATTCTATCTGCTTGTTTATATCCTTCTTTTTTAACCTTCTCTGCTCCTTTTTTTGCAGCTAATTCGGCAATATAGCCATTTTTCTTGCCTTCGGCCATTAACCTGCTACCCGTTGAGTCAGCAGCAAAGCGTACCTGTTCGGCGCCTTTCCGGGCTTCTTCAACCAGTTTCTGTCCTTGTTTTTCAGCTTCGGAAATTATCTTTGCAGCTTCGGCATCAGCCTGAGCAATCAGGTTAGTAGCCTCATCCTTTGCCTTTGCTACCAGTTCTTCCTTCTTCTTCTCTACTTCCTCAAGGGCCTGCTTTTTCAGGTCTTCAACAAGGCCTGTCATAGCTGATTTTATCCCTGTCGTTATCTTCGGATCGGTTGTAGTACCACCTATAAGTATAGTAACCGGGATCATATCACCCAGGTTAACATTTACTCCTTTTTTCGATGCATCCTTAACCAATCCGTCCAGTACGCTGTTGGCTTTGGTTCCGAATTCAGCCCGCGGTATTTCGAGTGTAAGTATAAAATTCAGTACCTGGTCGAGGCCGGTGGTTCCTGAGAAGTTAGCCTTGTAAGATCCAAGCTTGAAATCCATCGGTTTTATAGTAGCTTTTCCATCGAGGATATCGAACGACAGGTTTATCCTTTCCAGCGCGGGATTCCTGAGTTTTTCCAGTTTGAGTACATCTGCAATTTTACCGAATGTATTCACATCGCCAAGCTTAAGAACGTCTGATAATACTAATCCATACGCCGAAACGGACGTCAGATCAGGCATCATATCTTTCTTAAGTGCGCCTTTAAATTTAAGATTGGTACTGATAAGGCCGTTCAGTTTGGCTGCAATGGGTGCAAATTTCTGCATCGAACTAAAAGTGCCGAAGGCCTTTTTCACTTCAAGGTTTTTCACCTGGAAATCCATATCAACCAGGGGCTTAGCCGGATCAAACGTACTGTACGAACCCTTCATCCCAATGGTGCCTCCAAGCATATTTAACTGAAGCCCTTCGAGCAACAGGGTGTGGTCTTTTACCTTAACCGAACCGCTTACATCGCGGATGTCGTAAGTATCATAAATAAGCCTTGCAATTGTGGTATTAAACGAAAGATCCATATTACCCGGTATCTCAATTACAGTAAGTGCTGCAGTATCGGAAGGTGCCGATGTTACCGGTGTTCCGGCAACCAGGCTGTTGATATCCAGGTAATTTGACATCGCCGTAAGTGTGCCTTTCAGCAACGCATTTTTCTTCATGATATATGGAATGTAATTCTCAAGCCTGCCATTGGCGGCAAGGTCGCTCTTGCCTATAGTCATTGAGAGTCCCGAAAGTTGGGCATAAGCCGGGGTGAAATCAAGCCTGGCTTTGCTGATTGCTACCGGCTGGGGCACTTCACTGCCTGAATAATTCAAATTGTCGACAGCTGCAAATCCTGATGCTTTAAACTGGTCGTAAGCTCCTTTTTCAACAGATGACACTTTGCCGCTGAAAGCCATATCGGCATTTATAATACCCGACAATTTGGTGTTTTCTCCTAGCGGGTAAATTTTCGATATGGTTGAAAGATTTATTACTCCTTTCAGAGTTGCATCGATATCAGGATCCGAAACCGGCGTGCGCAACTTAAGTGTAATATCGACAGGGTTTTGCATCATGCTAAGATGCATACGCGGAACATCCACTGTAGTGTGATCCATAACTCCGTCAGGATTAGCAACCGATGCCTGAACGTTCACATCCGATACCTTACCCGGCAAGCCGGGATAGCTGAACATCCCATCAGCAACTTTGAGGTTGATGCCGAATGCTGGCATCGAAATATCGCTATACAACCCTTTAACAAAACCATCGAAAGCCATTGTACCCGACGCTTTTACATCAGCAAAATCTTTCGAATAGATAGCGGGAATAAGCGAAATGAAAGCTTTAAACGTATTTTCTCTGGCAGTAAACTTAATATCCATACAATAACCTTCGTCGGGCAGTGCAAAAAAACCATCGGCAGTAATGTTGAGTTCATTTAACCGGAGTTTCCCGTCCTTAAATGTGAAAGTCCATGTTTTAAGGTCAGCATCGAGCAAGGTGCTGAGTTCTGCATTCGATTTGCTGAGGTAACGGACTCCGTCGTAATCGGCAGTTATGCCGGCAGCCGAAATATTCATGTCGAGTTTTGTAAGGTCGGCAGTCATATCGCCGCTGAGAACCCCCGACAAGCCATCGAATGCTAACATTGTCGGGATTTCGGCATCATCGTAAACGATCCGTGCATCGCTGATTTCAATTTTATCGAGGTATACTTTGAAAGCCGAACTGGCCGAAGCGTTAACGGCAGATGGAGTTTCTTTTACGATATCCCAGTTGGCTTTGCCATCAGCCAATACTTTAAACAACAGGCGCGGCGAGGTAAGGCCTATCTGTTTCACCTTGTAATTGCGCCCGCCAAAGACACTCCGTATATCGAGCGTCATCGATAAAGCCGGGATCGAAGCCAGGGTATCGGCCTTGAAATCGCCTGTTCCTATCACACAAAGATCTTTAATTTTCACGGTGAGATCAGGGAAATGCCGCAGCAGCGATACCCCTACCCCATTGAAAATTACAACCGCGTTGAGATTTTTGTTTATCCCGTTTTGAACGGCTTCGTGGATTTTACCTTTAAACACAAATGGCAATGCAATGATTACCAGAAAGAGTATGCCACCAATAATGCCTGAAATTTTCAATGCCTTCTTCATCTGCCTGAGAGAGTTAATACGTAAACTGAAAATAAAAAAGAAAATTTAATCAATTACATGCGGGCCGACCGGTTGCGAAGAAGATGATCAGCAATAACCAGTGCTGCCATAGCTTCAACTATAGGAACTGCCCGGGGTACAACGCAGACATCGTGCCTGCCTTTTGAAGGAAGAACGATATTTTCGCCTTGCCTGTTTACTGTAGGTTGCGACTGCTTAATTGTGGCAATCGGTTTAAAGGCAACCCTGAAAATGATCCCGGCGCCGTTACTTATTCCGCCCTGTATTCCCCCGGAATGATTGGTTTCTGTAGTAATTTTCCCCTGCCTGTCGGCAGTAAAAATATCGTTGTGTGCCGATCCTCGCATGGATGGGGCATTGAAGCCTTCACCTATTTCGAATCCCCTGGCTGTATTTATACTCATAACAGCTTTAGCCAGGTCGGCTTGCAGCTTATCAAACACAGGTTCGCCCAAACCGGCCGGAACCCCTTCGATGATACACGTAATTACGCCGCCTGTAGTATCGCCTTCTGCTTTAAGCAGATTGATAAGTTCAACCATTTTTTCAGATGCTTTCAAATCGGGGCAACGAACGGGGCTTAATTCAACTTGTCCCAATTCATCAGCCGTATATACTCTTTCAGCATCCACTTCTCCAATGCTGCTTACATAGGCATTGACCTGTATTCCGGATTCTTTCAGCAGCAATTTTGCAATTGCGCCACCCGCAACCCGCGACAAGGTTTCGCGTGCGGAAGAGCGCCCGCCACCTCGGTAATCGCGGAAACCGAACTTGCTGTCGTACGTATAATCAGCATGCGAGGGACGATATGCATCACGCAGATGGTCGTAATCGAAGCTGTGGTGGTCTTTATTCCTGACTTCGAATGCAATTGGAGTACCTGTTGAACGCCCTTCGAAAACACCCGAAAGAATTTCGATTGTATCGCTTTCGTCGCGGGGAGTAGTCATTTCCGACTGACCCGGGCGCCTGCGGTCGAGTTCATACTGAATAAACTCCGTATCGATGATGAGCCCTGCAGGACAGCCATCAATTATTCCACCCAGGGCAGGCCCGTGCGACTCGCCAAAAGTGGTTAGCCTGAAAAGTGTACCAAATGTGTTTGCTGCCATGCTGCAAAGGTAAGAATAATAAATGCCGGAGCAGGTAGTAATCGTATTCAGATGGAAGAACGTAACAAGTTAGGATATATTTTTTGCGTCGGCAAAAAACAACCGGGAGAGAAAAAAGTATTTATTATTGCCGATAAACTTTCGAACATAGTACATATATAGTTGTTTAAATATTTGCTTAAAACGTTTCAGACTGAATGCCTGTTTAAAAGAACCAGTTGCAGACAGCTTATTCCTCCAGCTATTCCAGCTATTTGCGACCCGAGTGTAATTAACAAACTTCCTGTTTACTTTAATCCAAATCAAAGACCATGAAAAAATCTTTCTTTTTATTAGCATGTTTGTTCTTGGTAGCTTGTATAGGCTATGCACAACAGGAGGAAAAGGGGAAATTCCAGTTCCCGCGCCTGGGTGAAACAGCGCCATCATTTACAGGTACGTCTACGATGGGAACCATTCATTTCCCTGACGACTATTTCGCGAAGTGGAAAATCCTTTTCAGCCATCCCGCTGATTTTACACCTGTTTGCAGTTCCGAAATTGTTGCCCTGGCTTCGATGCAGGAGGAATTCGAAAAACTTAACACGCAGTTAGTTGTACTTTCAACCGATGGATTGAACAGCCATGTTGAATGGTGCCGTTCGCTGGAGAAGTTGAATCTCGACAGTTATCCCTCAACTAAGATTAACTTTCCGCTGGTTTCGGATGTCGGACTTGCCATTTCGAGGCAATATGGGATGATACAGGAATCGTCGAGTTCAACCAGGGATGTCAGGGCTGTGTTTATCATAACTCCTGAAAACAAAGTAGCAGCCATATTTTACTATCCATCCAATGTTGGCCGTAATCTCGAAGAAATAAAACGCACTGTTATTGCCTTACAAACATCGGAAAAATACAATGTTCTCACCCCTGTAAACTGGCAGAAGGGACAGGATGTACTTTTGCATGCACCGGCTTCGGAGGCAGAATCGGACAAGCTCGAGAAGAAGGCTGCCTCTGATTCCGACCGCAGCATTTATAAACGCGATTGGTATATGTGGTACAGGCGGTTGCCATAAACAGCATCCATGTTTCGGTAAGCAGTAAAATAAAAAAAATCTGGATTTACCAGCTTAACAAATCAGGCTAAATTGAAATGAAAAACATTGAACATAAAATTAAGAACTCAAAAGGGTGTGGATTTAATCCTATTCCATTTATCATTCTGAGTTTAGTGTTTTGCGTTTAATGTTTTCCTGAGTCACCAGGAGCAAAACATAAATAATCCTAAAAAAGTAAGGCTGCCCATTTGAGCAGCCTTTATTTTTATTGTTGATCTCTTGCAACATTTTTAAGGATCTTCGCTTTCGCCTCGAGGGAAGCAAGTTCCTCTTTGGCACGGGCTATTTTCCCTTCAAATTCGGTTTTCAACAGGTTGGCCTGTTTGGAACGGGCAAAGAAACCTATGTTATTTTCCCAAAGAAGGATTTCTTCTTTAAGGCTGTCGATTTTTGCCTGAAGCCCGGTACGTTCGCGGTTGATGATCCGGCCTGCATCAGGCTGGTCCTTTACGTTTTCGAAACGTGAACGGTAATTCATCTGGTGGGCTTCGCTGGAGTCGACCTTAAGTTTGTCGTATATTTTATTCACAATTGCTTTGAATTCAGCCTGGATACGGTCCTTCTCTTTAATAGGCACATGACCGGTTTCCATCCATTCGCGCTGAAGCTCTTTCACCTTGTTAAGGCTTTCCTGCCTGTTTTCGCTGAACTCGAAAGCATTAAGCTTGCTAATAATATCAAGCTTAATCTGGAGGTTACCGCCTTCGCTGGCCTGCTGATTTTTGAAATACTCGTTCTTGGTATTAAAAAACTCATCACAGGCGGTACGGAAGCGTTTCCATATTTTCTCGCTGTGTTTGCGCGGAACAGGACCGATTTTTTTCCATTCATCCTGCAGTTTGATAAGCTCGCGAGAGGAGTTCTTCCAGTCAGTGCTTAGTTTGTGCGATTCAGCCTGGAGGCAGAGATCCACTTTGAGGTTGTAATTGTGAAGCTGCTGATCCTTAACTTTTCCGAAATAATCTTTTTTATTCGAGAAATAAAGGTCGAGCTGTGCTTTGAAACGGTTCCAGATTTCGTTGTTGACTTTTTGAGGAGCCTGGCCGACTGATTTCCACATTTTAAGCAGTTCGTTAACCTGCTGGGTACTGTCCTGCCACTGTTTAATAGAATTGTACTCGGTTGCCACCACCTGCTCGGCTTTTTCGCAAAGCAGACCTTTGGCTGCATAATTGGCTTCGAGGTCGCCTTGTATCTTTTTGTAGAAATCGTGACGACGGTCGTTGATTTTCTCAGTTGCCGTTTTGAAACGATCCCAAACTTCCTCGCGTTTGTCCTGTGCGACAGGTCCTACTTCTTTCCACTCTTCGTGGAGTTCCTGCAGGCGTTTGAACGACTGGGAAATTGACGATTCGAGGACAAGTTCTTCGGCCTTTTCGCAAAGTTCGATTTTGCGTTCCAGGTTCTTACGAAGATCAAGGTCCTTGAGTTCCTTATTTATTTTAACCTTATCAAAAAACTTTTCGATCAGGAAATGGTAATTCTGCCATAATCCCTGGGCTTCAGTCTTTGGAACCATGCCGATCAGTTTCCATTGTTCCTGCAAGGCCTTAAACTCATCGTAGGTTTTCTTGAGGGTTTCTTCCGAATTGATAAGCGATTTAAGCTCATCAAGAATTTTCTTTTTCAGTTCCAGGTTTTGTACTTTAATTTTCTCCTGGTCCTCGGTAAAACGGAATTTATTGTGTTTATAGATTCCGAAAGCAGCTTTAAAACGTTCTTCGAGCGGATCAACCACTTCAAAATTCTCAGCCTCTTCACTGGCAGCAGCATTTTGATACATTTCCTGGCGTTCCTTGTTGGCAAGGGCAAGGTAAGCTACTTTAATCTGGGTAACTTTTGATTTTATATCATTAACATCCTCATTCTGCACAGTTTCTTCGAGAAGGCTAACCAATTGTTCGCGATCCATATGGGCGAAATCCAGGTCAGTTGATTCGGCTGCGGCAACTTCTGCCTCTATCACTTCATCAATGGTTTCAGCTTCATCGGTAATGTCCGCTGCTGTATTTGTTTCAGCTGATGCCGGAGCGGCAGTTTCTTCAGCCTCAACAACGGCCTTTGCTTTGGCACCTGCTTTTGGTTTAGCAACTGGTAAAGTTTCAGCAACCACTTCAGTTTCAGCAACCACTTCGGGTTCGGCTTCAACTTCAGCCTCAGCAACAACCTCAGCTTCAGCAACCACTTCGGGTTCGGCTTCAACTTCAGCCTCAGCAACAACCTCAGCTTCAGCAACCACTTCGGGTTCGGCTTCAACTTCAGC
>CAISRK010000504.1 GCA_903887815.1 uncultured Bacteroidales bacterium
AATGCCATGTTCGGGTATGCAATAGGTGCAGCGCAGGTTACAACGGTCGGTAACCGATATCCGGAGATAGTTTATATGACGGTTATAGGAGTCGAACATTGACTAAAGTTCCTTTTGTTATTTCGGTCTCCCCTATTTCGAAGGTCATAATGCCGTCGGCATGGATATAGGATTGTATATGTGCCGAACCATGGTATTCGATAGGCAGAACCGTTCCGGCGGGTGAGATACTGACCGGTAAAAACGATTTACGCACAGATTTCTTCCGCCTGAAGTCAACACCGGCCGGGATAAGTATTTCCCTAGTATTACCCGGATTCCCGGAAATTTGATTTAAGAGGTGTTTCACAAGCAATTCGAACTGTACGAACGACGAGACAGGGTTCCCTGGTAACGCGACCAGGTATTTACCGGAGCGGGTGGCAAAAATTACAGGTTTACCGGGCTGTACAGCGAGACTGCGGAATTTGATATCAAAACCGGCCTGTTGAATTACCGAAGGCACAAAGTCGAAATCGCCTGCCGAAATTCCCCCGGTAAGAATTACAATGTCACTTTCGGCAGCGGCCTGCTGCAGGATTTCAAGTGTAGCTGCTTCCGTATCGCGGGCTATGCCGAAATATTTAGGGATGCAATTTGCACGCTGAGCCTGGGCGATAAGCTGGTACGCGTTGCTGTTGCGGATCTGCGACACAGCCGGCACCTGTCCAGGCTCTACCAGTTCGTCGCCGGTTGATATAATGCCGATGCGGGCTTGTTTATAAACCAGCGGATTTGCGCAACCAACCGAAGCAAGTACCGCAATTTCCTGTGGCCTGATGAATGTACCTTTATCGAGTACTTTATCGGCTTTACGAATATCTTCGGCCTGCCTGGCAAAATTCGGGGAGGTTTGAGCCGCAATAAAGCGAATTGTACCGGCACCGGTAATTTCAACATCTTCGACCATGATAACCGTATCGGCACCTTCGGGAAGCATGCCGCCTGTCATTAGTTTTGAGCATTCGCCCGGGCCGACAAACATCACAGGAACCTTACCCGCAGGTATAGTTTCGAGTACTTTAAGTTCATTTTCAAGGTCGGCCCGCCGGCAGGCATAGCCATCAACTGCCGATTTATCGAATGGCGGCATGTCCATATCCGAAAAGACATCCCCTGCAAGCACACGCCCATAAGCGGTTTCAATACGTATTCTTTCCGTGGGGAGAAAAGTTGCAGCATTGCTGATTATTGCCAGTGCTTCTTCAAATAATATCATTCGGTGTTTTTCGGTTCAATATGGGACAAAGATAATTATCATTTCAATGCGACCGGACTTAAGATGCATATCGGCTCATTTATACCAGAGATTTAAACGCTCACTATTACATTCTTATTCAGCAATAATTTAGTATTTTTGTAAAAAACTATCATCATGGCCGATATAAAAAAAACCAATGCTGACCCACCAACAAAGACTCAGTTATTTGTAAAGAAAGTAAAAAAATACCTCTACCTGGCTCTCACAGTTTTTATTCTTTTGATTGGTGTATACATATATTGGAGCTTTTTCTTCACATACAGCGACGGCACACGCACAGGAATGCTGCAGAAGTTTTCACACAAAGGGACTATGTTTAAAACTTACGAAGGGGAACTGATCCTGAGCAGTGTTCAGAGCAATAAAAATGTTGCTATTGCTTCCGAAAAATTTCTTTTTTCGGTAACTGACGACAGCGTTGCATTGCAACTCGAAAAATTACAGGGCCGTATGGTGGATGTTCACTACAAGGAGAAAAACCATACCCTTCCCTGGCGCGGTGAAACCGTTTTTATTGTTAGCAGTGTAAAACCAAATCAATAGACCTGGTTTCTGATTCTAAAGAATTTTATCCTTAAAAAACTTGTATGTTTCAACCTGGGAATTGATTTTCAGGTTGGGATTTCCTTTTACATACTGGTTTGAACGTGAAGGAGTGATAAGCCGGGCTTTTGTATTATCGCGAAGCTGTATCTGTAAAAGAGTCATGATTTCCCTTTGCAGGTCACGGTCGAAAACGGGGCAAGCCACTTCGATGCGGTTGTCGAAATTGCGTTCCATCCAATCGGCCGATGAGAGATAATACAATTCGTTTCCGCCATTTGCAAATACCATGATGCGGCTGTGTTCGAGGAAACGGCCTACAATTGCAGTGGCTTCGATATTGTCGCTCAGCTTGCTCACTCCCGGTTGCAGTACACATATCCCCCTGACGATCAGTTGTATTTTAACTCCAGCGGCACTTGCTTCGTAGAGTTTCTTTACCATTTTAACATCCGTCAGGTTGTTGATTTTCAGTATCATCCATGCATCAATACCTGCTTTGGCATTACGAATCTCGTTGTTCAGTAGTTTTATAAAATGGGTGCGCATATGAAAAGGTGCCACTATAAGTTTCGAGAAACGTGGGGCGTTATAAATAGATTCGAAGAGATGAAATACACTGTTTACATCGGCGGCAATTTCACGGTTGGCCGTTAAAATCGAGATGTCGGTATACACTTTGGCCGTGGTTTCGTTAAAGTTGCCGGTGCCGATTCCAGCATAATACACATTTTTGATTCCTTCTTTCCGGCGGATAAGCAGCAGTTTGGCATGCACTTTATAGCCCGGTATGGATTGAATAACTTTAACGCCTTCTTCCTGCATTTTACCGGCCCAGTATATATTGGCTTCCTCATCAAAGCGGGCCTGTACTTCGAGAAAAACAGTAACTTCTTTGCCGTTTCGCGCAGCATTGATAAGTGCATTTACAACATTCGAGTTGCTTGCAACCCGGTAAAGAGTCATTTTTATACCTTTCACCTGGGGATCGAGCGAAGCTTCACGAAGCAGATCGATGAGGTAATGAAACGAATGAAAAGGATAATGCAGCAGGTAATCTTTATCCTTTATACCGGCAAGAATGCTTTTGTTCACGCGCAAGCCCTGGTGTTCAAGCGGAGGCATTGGACTGAATTCCATACCTGGTGTCCCTATATTTGGGAAACCCACAAAGTCCTTAAAATTATGATACCTGCCTCCTGCCGAAATGGTATCGCCCTGGCTAATATTTAGTTTAGCCAGCAGTTGCTTCAGCAGCCGTTCAGGCATATGACGATCGTAAACAAACCTTACAGGAGGTGCCAATTCGCGCTGTTTTAGACCTTCGGTCATTAATTCGATGAAACTTTTTGATACATCGTTATCAATATCCAGTTCGGCATCGCGGGTAAACTTAACAGCGTATGCTTTGAACGAATTGAACCCAAAGACCGAAAAAATCTCGTTCAGGCAATGGCGGATCACATCATCGAGCAGTATAATAAAGCGTTTTTCGTTCTCGGGAGGCAGGATAATAAAGCGCGAAAGTGTATTTACCGGTACTTCGACCAGGGCATATTTCTCAAGCGAAGGCTTGCCTTTAACCTGCAGAACAACTGCAAGATAGAGTGAACGGTCGTGCAACGATGCGGCTTTGAGATTACTCAGGATTATTGGAAAAAGGCTCGGCCGCACATGGTCGCGGAAATAGCGTTCAACAAATTTTCCCTGCGTGGGAGTAAGGTCTTTATCACTGATAACAAAAATATCATTCTCTGCAAGTTCATGTAAACAAGCATTATAAATCCGCTGAAACTCCTTCTGCTGTTCCTTTGTGATTCGGCTAATTTCGCGAAGCGTCTTACGGGGGTTGCTGTACTTATCATTAAAAACAGCTTTATCCATCGTAATCATACGGTTCACGGTGGCAACGCGAACGCGGAAAAACTCATCGCGGTTGTTGGAGTATATTCCGAGGAATTTCATGCGATTGATCAGCGGAGTGGCCGGATCAGCTGCTTCCTGCAGAACCCTTTCGTTGAAATGAAGCCAGCTGACTTCGCGGTTTATAATATTGCTTTTAATTCCAGCCATTGGGGTTTGTATTTCACCTGTTTCAATGATAATCTACCTGTATCAATACTTTGCTAACAATACAGATGCATTTGTTAATAGAACACTTTAACTATTTGCTAGTTGTTTTGCAAAGGTATGGTTATAATTGGACTAGAAGGCTTTATGTGAAAGGCAAAAACGGTTCTGAATGAGTAGATTGCCAAAAAGGCTACGAATCAGAATTAATCAGATGAGGGTGCCAGAGTACCTGGAGTTGGAGTGCCGGGGTTATCCTTATTGATAATATTCCAGCCAGATATTATCTTGATAATGTCATAGCACTGCTTAGGATCAGGATTGCAGCTGGATCATGGCACAAAAAAGTTCAATGTAAAATCCCCACTATGGAAAGCCCGGAATAAAACCAGATTTTGAACCGGGCCAGAATTGCATCCAGATGCAGCCAACAGAGTTAAAAAACAAATTCCTGAGCATGAATCGCACGAAAAGTGAATTGAAAAATGTCAGGTTTTGGTTTGAAACAGAAAAGAAATCAGCAGTAGCTGTTTACATTTTAATGAACCTGCCCCATTTATCACCAATCCTCAACAGGTAAACGCCCGGTGTTAACTTATGTATGTCAAGCTGGTTATTCCCTTCTTTTAACTCTCCATTTAGTAAGAGTTTCGCGCTGTAATCGAATATTTGATATAGCTGGCTTGATTTATCTTCTGAAGCTACAATAATCCAATCATAAGAAGGATTTGGATAAATAGAGAATTCAGATTGCTTGGGCTTTTCGTTAATTGAATTATAGGTAACCGGCAGATTAATCAGGTTCGAAACCAGGGGAGATATAGTTGAAATCCTTTGACGCAATAACTCGACTGAAGCCAGGTTATCACCTTTGTAATCACAGGCAAAGGTAAAACAGTAGTCAAGCGGAATACTTTGTCCAGCTTTTAAATAAAAGGGACCTATGGAGGCTAATCCAATACGATCACCGGGAGAAATATGCTCTCCATCTTCGCTCCAGTATTTCCCATTTTGGTTATAACCTCCATTCGGCAAACTACCCTGGGTACCCCAATTGCAAATGATATCTGAATTTCCAGGGAACATAAAATTACATTCCGGCCCTACTCCCCCTGTAGCCGTGTTTCCATTGCCACCAAATATCATATGAGTTCCGTCTGTAAACCTGTTTTTTAAACTGTTAATATAATCAGAAGCACTGGGGGGATCACCGAATGAATTTATTGGGATTATATAATTATTTGAACCGGTTAATCCAAAACGCTCATTATCACTTATTTTATCACCAAAATTCAATCCATTAATACCGTAATCGCAATTTCCAACAGGATTATCAATTCCATCTTCAGGCATATATGGTCCTGCCAATACCTTTAAACCTACTGCAGGCGGATGAAGGCCATAACCATTATATTCGTCCAAACTATCACCATTATAGCCATAAATCATCCCATTTGTTACATCGGTTCCAAAATAGTCATCTTCATTAAATCCTATATCAAAATCGGTAAATAAGCCCAGGTAGGCATTGCTATAATTATACGGTGAAAGGTTAATAATATCATAATGAAAAAAAACAGTATTATTCAAAAGGGAGTCATTTGGTTTATCAAATGCATAGGCCATCCCTTGTACCTGAACCCCCAATTTTTGAGCATGAGAAGAAAAATGAATGAAATTAGAATCATTATACACAAAAAACACGGCCTCATCGCCCCGAATCAACGGATAATCACCCGCGTTGGGATTGTATATACTGTTTTTATCATTATCATAGAAAGGGGCAATATTAGCTGTTTGACCCAAAGCTGCATCACCGTGTGCGGGCCAGTTCATGATGGCATCAATGGGTTTGTAACCTGGCGAGTCCCAATTGGCAATATGCTGCCTGATTTGCTGTTTATTAACTTTCCACAGCCTATTCCATTTCTTGTCAAATGTTGAATCCTGAATATTGGAAATAGGCCCCTGATTAAAATCAGTACGAGATCCGTTCCTGTGTCTTTCAGCCGCTAAATGGAGTTGATTGGACGGATCGATGCCGGTTATCCAAATTGAATGAGCAAAAATTGCTTTTTTTCCTGACTTTTTGGGGACCTCGAAATGTGCGGTTTCCAAATCCCAGAAATGCTGACCCATCGGGCTGATCAAAGCATTAATATTGTTGATATCCAGTGAATCGTAAGTAAGAGATGATTTGAAAATAAGCACTACAAACGCAAATGCGCTGGCCCCTTTCTCGTCTTTAATCACATAGGCAAATTTCAATAATTTTGAATAGTTTGTATGATGATCTGATTTAGTAAATTTCCATGTACTGTCATTTATTTTTTCAAAAAAGCTCGAAGTGACATAAATAGAATCGCCATCAGGGTCATAATCATTTTTTAGCAAATGTACCTGAACAGGATAATTATAAAATCCATAAACAGTGTCGTTAACCGCAATCGGGGGATGGTTTTGAGTGA
>CAISRK010000505.1 GCA_903887815.1 uncultured Bacteroidales bacterium
CCTTGGAATTTGAGTCTTGGAATTTGGGTATTTAACCCTGGCCCATCACTACTTTTACCTTACAAACAGCTTTTCCTGATAAAGGGAGTATATTTCCCTTTACCGGCTCTCCGTCAACCTCAATTTCTATAATCCCTTTTTCAACTCCTCTGCTGTTATCAACTTCAATGATATAGCGGGTGCCGCGGTAAACGCGTTCAGCCGAATATGATTTCCAGTGCGAAGGGATTGCCGGATCAATCATTAATCCCTTATACGTGGAACGGATTCCCAGGATATAATCATAGCTTACTCGATACATCCATGCTGCAGAGCCCGTCTGCCAAGAATGGCTGGCCCTTCCGGGCGACGAATGTTCGTTACTTGTTATGTACTGCGAATACACGTAAGGTTCTGCAACAAAAATATCGCTGTCGATGCGATTCGGCAGCATTTTCCTGAAATACTCAAAAGCCTTGTTGCTCCTGCCAAGCATGGTTTCAGCCTGTATCACCCAGGTTGTCGGGTGGCAGAAAACGGCTCCGTTTTCCTTTTTACCCCAAACACAGCGGGTTACCAATCCGATATTGGGATCGATTTCGCGCCAGGCAGGGGTGCATTTCTTTGGACCTTCGGGCGAATCAAGATGCAGGCCTACGCTATCCATTGCCGAAACAAGCCTTGTTTTGTCGGGGAATCCGGCAATAACCGGCCATATCTGCGTGTTCAGGAATATCTTCCCGTATTTATTGTCTTTCGAACCAACCCTGCGGTTATTCTCGCCAAATGCACGTATGTACCATTCCCCATCCCAGCAATTCGCATCGACTGCCTTATATAAGGCATCACGGACCTTTTCAACTTCTTTCAATTTGTCGGTTTTGTCCAGTTCCTTCAGCAGATCAGCAAAGAGGTTAAGCATAGCGGCATAAAACATTCCTCCCCAAACACTTTCACCTCCGTCGTCACCCCCGATATAATCGAGGGTATCATTCCAGTCGCCACGGCCGAAAATCGGTAAGCCATGCTTCCCAAGATTATTTTTGGCATATGAAACTACGGCAAACATATGATCAAGTATAGTGCCTGAAGTGTCTTCGTCAATAAATGGCTGTATATCGCCGAGCAGGCCGAAATCGCCTGTTTCCATAAGGTACTCGGTTACAGCAAGTATATACCACAGAGGATCATCGCAGTGATAGGTGAATTCGCCCTGGCCGTCGCCATGAAAGTGGTGGTATACCTTTCCATCCACACGCATCTGCCTCGAAAGCAGCTGGATGCGCTCCTTTGCTTTTAAAGGATCCGAGATGGTAATTGCTATTGTATCCTGGGCAGTATCGCGGAATCCGAATCCACGTCCTATACCCCAGTAATAAAAACTGATCACGCGGCCTACATCGAATGCAACCTTTGCCTGGTATGGCAACCAGTAACGCATAAAGATGTTTACATTCTCATCGGGGGTAGTTGCCGTAGTGAAAGCAAAATATGTATCCCAATATTTTATAACTTCGGCCAATGCTTTTTCAACAGCGGCAGTATCCTGGTATTTGCATACAGCTGCTTCCTTTAATTCATCAAACCTTGCTTTCTCGATCACACCAAGCGAGAAAATGAGCTCTGTGCTTTCGCCGGGTTGCAGCTCAATGTCGACCTGCAGGGCACTTACAACATTGCCAAAATCAGTTTCCAGGTTCGAGAGCGATTCTTTTCCAATGCTTTCCGGGTTGTTCTCGTTACGGTATAAGCCCAGGAATCTTTCCCTGACTGTTTCGAATGCCTTAACCGGTTTGTTTACTGTAAAAAATGCCCATTGGTCCCA